>NZ_JARJFB010000058.1:0-10544 GCF_034554655.1 Candidatus Megaera venefica | reverse complement strand
AAAAAATGAATGTGCGGTGATTTATTTTTGAAATTCTTGAAATTATATCAAAAATTTAGAGTTTTGACGGAGAGACTAATTAACCCCAACTATGGATAAGATAAATATTAGATTTAGTTATGTCCGGCAAAAAATATAGTCATACCGGGCTTGCTCCGGTATCTTCTTATCTGCCGTCATGGTGAGCTCCGTGGGCTTCGCATGTCTCTTCGACCAAGTAATCTTCTCCTATCTCATGAGATCCTGAAGTAAATTTAGGATGACGGTGCGTACAGCGAGCCTCAGTATAAAACCATATGATTCTACTCCTTATTCATAGTTCACGTTAGGAAATGAAAGTCATATAAACTTTCCTACCAACATCCTATCTAGTGCTAATTTAGCTTTGAGTAAAACTGATGATGGAAGTTGGATTTCGGGCGCTTTATTTACCATACATAAATATATTTTTTCCAATGAGTTTAATCGCATATACGGACATTCACTACATGAAGAACAACCAGCTTTATTCAAAGATGGAACATCATAAAATGTGCTCGTTGGAGCAATTTTATGCATTTGGTGAATTATCCCTGGCTCGGTTAAAACAATAAATTCTTGCCCTATATTCTCTTTTACATACTGTAGAAGAGAAGAGGTTGAGCCAATGTGATTTGCATATTCAAGTAATGAAGCAGGGCACTCAGGATGGGCAATAATTCTGGCCATAGGATGAGTAGTTTTTAAGCGTATTAATTCACGTTCGGAAAAGTTCTCATGAACAATACATGTTCCATTCCACAGGGTCATCATTCTACCAGTTTTACGAATCAAATAATTCCCCAAATGCTTATCTGGTGCAAATAAAATTTCTTTATCCGTTGGAATAGAGTTAATAATTTTTTCTGCATTTGATGATGTGACAATGATGTCAGATAATGCTTTTATTTCAGCTGAGCAATTAATATAAGTTACACAAATGTGATTTGGATGCTCCATCTTAAATTTTTTAAATTGGGATGGGGTGCATGATTCTTCTAATGAACACCCGGCATTTAAATCTGGCAGTAAAACCTTTTTACCTGGGTTTAATATCAAAGCAGATTCTGCCATAAATTTAACACCACAAAAGACAATGACGTCAGCATTAGTTTCAGAAGCTTTTCTTGATAGTTCCAGAGAGTCTCCGATAAAATCTGCAATATCTTGTATTTCAGAATCCTGATAGTAATGTGCAAGGATTACGGCATTTAACTTTTTTTTGAGCTTGTGAATTTCTAATTCCAAGTCTAAATAAGGGTCAATATCTTCAGATGAGATGGCGGTTCCCAGTTTTAATGAAGGTTCTTTTAATATATTGTTCTTGGGCATATTAAGTTGATATAGTGTTTCTGGGGCACCGGCTCTCGATTATCTTTTGATAATAATTTGAAGTCGATGAAAAGCTTTTAACATAATTTATTTTCTTGGTCAATTAGCTACAATACAAAAAGGATTTAAAATAAGCTGTGTACTTGTTTTTAATCAATTTCATCTTCTTTATTAGGTACATCGCCAGCTAAGTCAGTAGAATTTGGATTACAGGCCTGTTCTATTTTATTAAACGATGTATTTAAAGCTGACTGCGAAAAAGAAAAATTGTTAGCAAGCCAATTTACAGCTTCTTCTTTTGAATCACTTAGGGCGCTTAAGGTAAATTGAGCAAGTAATGGGTTGTGCTTTAACGCATTTTCTAGCCCCCCATTCTTATCAATCCATTCTTGCACTAAAGGAGCAAAAACCTGTTGAAAAAATATAGGATCAGGATAATTAGTGATTTTATTATTTTTTGACATTTTTCCCCCTTGTCGCTTAGACTAAATATAACACAACTACATAAATTAAGGATGAAGCAATAACTTATCTTTGTAAATATAAATTATTGCCTCTTATTCTAGGTCTTAGTTCTTAATAAGAAATGAAGAAAAAAAGTTTAGTAAGAATCTAAATTATCATCTTCTGAACAGGTCTCTCCGTTTAATTGTTGTTCCTCACATATATTGTTCAATTTAGCAAACGAGTTATTTATTTCTGTAATATTAAAAGGAGAATTATTCCTTAGCCAGTTTATAGAAGTTGGATTTTGTGAAGTTTGTTTTACGTGTGAAGCAAGCTGTGGATAAGTTGCTAGAAAGTTTTCCAGTCCGCCAGCTGATTCTATAGAGCTTTTTATAAAAGGTACAATATTTTTTATAAACAAATCTTTAGTTGTATTAGTGTTTGTAACACTATCTTGTTTATCTTGTTTTTTTGACATTTTTCCCTCTTATCATTTAGATTAAAGTAACTCAACAAATTAAGCATGAGGCAATAACTTGATTTTGTAAATATAAATTATTGCCTTAATTTTACACAAGTTTTAATTACTCAGCAGAAACAACACTATCTTTACCTTTTACTACTTTTTTCTTGTCCATTTTATTAAAAACATCTTCCCAGGAGCCAGTTGTTGCTGCTTTTGTATATTCTGTAACTCTGTTTTCAAAGAAATTAGTATGTTCAACACCATTTAGTATCTCATCTAACCAAGGCAGAGGGTTATTATCAACTAGATAAATTTCCTTCAGGCCAAGCTGCATTAATCTTCGATCTGCTATATATCTGATATACTGGCGAACTTCACGGGCTGTTAGCCCTTCGATACCACCAACTTCAAATGCAAGCTCAATAAATGCATCTTCGAAGTGTACGATTGTTGCGCAGGCTTCGTATAAACGGCTTCTGAGTTTTTCATTCCATACTTCTGGATTTTCTTGAACGAATGTTTTGAACAAACGAATAATTGAATTTGTATGAAGTGTTTCATCTCTTACTGACCAAGTTACAATTTGTCCCATACCTTTCATTTTATTGAATCTTGGGAAATTGAGTAAAATTGCAAAAGAAGCAAAAAGTTGTAGACCTTCAGTGAACGCTCCAAACACTGCAAGCGTGGTTGCAATATCTTCTTTTGTTTCAACACCAAATTTTTGCATGTAATCATATTTATCTTTCATCTCTTTGTACTTCATGAAAGCGCTATATTCTCCTTCATCCATGCCAACAGTATCAAGGAGATGAGAATAGGCAGCGATATGAATCGTTTCCATATTTGAAAATGCCGATAACATCATTTGCACTTCTGTAGGCTTAAATACTTGAGAATAATGCTTCATATAGCAATTATTTACTTCAATGTCTGCTTGAGTGAAGAAACGGAAGATTTGAGTTAGCAAATGCTTCTCTCCCGCTGTTAAGTTATATTTCCAATCCTTAACATCATCTGCTAGAGGAACTTCTTCTGGCAACCAATGAATTTTTTGTTGTGTGTGCCATGCTTCATAAGCCCAAGGATATGAAAATGGTTTGTAGATAGGTTTTGCATCTAATAAAGACATTTGTTTGATACTCCTTAATATTATTTATTGACAAGATAGACATTCGTCGTAATCGTTATCTACTTTTTCTATTGTATGTTCAGATTTTATCTTATTACTCTTTTCAAGATCAATCATTTCCTGAGCTTGTGTTACAGTATGTGATACTTTATCCGCTCTTTGGATAGAGGTAGATCTTGCATAATAGGCACTTTTAACCCCTTTCTTCCAGGCTTTAAAATGTATTTCATGCAAATATTGCTTACTCACATTTCCAGGTAGAAAAATATTCAATGACTGAGCCTGAGAGATATGAGGAGTGCGATCTGCGGCAAGTTCAATTAGCCAGTTTTGATCTATCTCATAGGCGGTTTTAAATATATCTTTTTCATGGTCACTTAAGAAGCTTAAATGCTGCACAGAACCTTCATGAGTCGAAATTGACGACCAAACTTGATCATTATTAAAGCCTTTTTTCTCCAGCAGCTTAACTAAGTTTTTGTTTTTTACTGTAAAGGAACCAGAGAGTGTCTTTTGGGTAAAGCTATTAGCTGCAAATGGTTCAATTCCTGGAGATGAATTACCGCAAATAATTGAAATTGAAGCTGTAGGTGCGATTGAGGTTTTGTTACTAAATCTTTCGTTTACTCCAACTTCAGCCGCATCAGGGCAAGCTCCACGTTCTTCTGCAAGCATTATTGAGGCTTTATCAGCTTCTTTGCTTATATGTTCAAATATTTTATTGTTCCATACTTTGGACATTACAGATTCAATTGGGACATTTTGTGCTTGAAGGAATGAATGCAATCCCATTACACCAAGTCCAATGCTACGCTCCCTTGTGGCTGCATATTTTGCCCTAGACATAGTTTCTGGTGCCATATCAATAAAGTCTTGCAGAACATTATCCAAAAAGCTCATTACATCAGGAATAAAATTGCTATCATTCTGCCACTCTTGATAATATTCAAGATTTACAGATGACAAACAGCATACTGCCGTTCTTTCTTTACCAAGATGGTCTATACCAGTAGGCAGAGTGATCTCAGAGCATAAGTTTGAAGTTTTAACCTTCAAACCTAATTTTTTATGATGTTCTGGTATATGTCTGTTTACCGTGTCAATAAATAATAGATATGGTTCACCTGTTTCAATTCTGGTAGTAAGTAGCCTAATCCATAAGTCTCTTGCGTTTACTGATCCTATGGCTTTCTTCGTTAAGGGGCTAATTAGCTCCCACTTTTCATTGTTTTCTACAGCAATCATGAATGCGTCAGGTATTACCACACCGTGATGAATATTAAGAGCTCGTCTGTTTACGTCGCCACCAGTAGGGCGTCTTAAATCTATAAACTCTTCAATTTCTGGATGGTCAATTGGTAGGTATACTGCAGAGCTTCCACGCCTAAGTGAGCCTTGAGATATAGCAAGCGTCATTGAATCTTGTACTTTTAAAAAAGGTATGATCCCTGAGGTTTTTCCATTGCCATGGACGGCTTCGTTAATTGAACGTACGTTACCCCAGTAGCTACCTATCCCACCGCCACGAGCTGCTAGCCAAACATTCTCGTTCCACAAATTAACTATACTTTCTAGGCTATCACCGGTTTCATTTAAGAAGCAGGAAATAGGTAAGCCACGATCCGTACCACCATTGCTTAATATTGGTGTAGCCGGCATAAACCAAAGCTTGCTTATATAGTCATACATTCTGTTGGCGTGGTCTTCGTTATTGCCGTAATACGAAGCGACCCTGGCAAATAAATCTTGGTTATCCTCATTTTTTAGTAGATATCTATCTTTTAGGACGGCTTTGCCAAAATCAGTAAGTAAATCATTTCTACTTTTATCAATTTTGATTGTGTACTTAGTTTTTTTAGCGTTAGACATATTTTTTGTTTCCTCGCCAGTCAGGTTAATTTGTTATGCTTCTGGAAGCCAATGATAGTTTGCTTGAACGTTTACTTCAAGAGTAAATTTATATATATAGTATGTTTTTTTGCTTGACACACTATATATAGTTGGTCGGTACTGTGTCTTGATCTTCTTCAATAAGTAAAATCAGTAGTGTGAAATGGGATTAAGGCAAGTATGTTTTTTTTGCATAGGGACAGATATTGTGTTGAGTGAAAAATAAAGTATAAAATTACCAAGAGAAAGGTAATTTATGAATAAATTATGTCGGTATTTCGAAGCAATACAAAAACTATCCTAAGCTTGGCCAGCTATTTCCAGGCTCTAGAAATGGATTCGCAAACAAGTTAAGCATTATAGTAAAGTGCAAGTCATCCCGGACTTGATCCAGGATCTTAATTTTTCATTGCCTTGGATCTGAAGCAATTTCAGTCTAACGGATTGCTCCGCCTGAGATTGCTAGCCAAGAGACCAGGCTTCTTGGCCAAAACACGTTCAGGATGGCTTTTTGCGCATATCGAGCAAGTTCTTTTCGTTACGAGGGGATTTAATCGCCTAATTCAACTTAAAAAAATATTATTAATTATGGGGCAACGCCTTAATTCAATGGGATTTACTATATCACTCACCGCCAGACATGGATCTAGTTTTTTTGCGAGTAGATGAGGTCGGGATACCTATAGCTTCTCTGTATTTAGCTACAGTACGTCTTGCAATGCTGATATTAAACTTGGAAAGTTCATTTGATATATCATCATCAGAAAGAATATGATCAGAGTCTTCGCTCATAATGAGCTGTTTTATAATTTCCTTAGCTTTTGTACTTGAGATATTATCGCCAGAGGTTCTCATAGTACCTAAGCTGGAGGAGAAAAAATATTTTAGTTCATAAATTCCACTAGGAGTTGAAATGTATTTATTAGCAGTAGAGCGGCTGATAGTGCTTTCATTAAAACCAGTTAGGGATGCTATGTTATTGAGAGTCATTGGTTTTAAATACATAACCCCGCGGGTGAAGAAATCAATTTGTTCTTCAACAATTGACCCTGCCACGCGCAAGATCGTATTACTTCGCTGTTCTATACTTTTGACAATGGTATTAGCGGCTTCAATTTCAGCTCGAGCAAATTCTTTTTCCTCTTTATTACTAATACTGTCTTTTACAATTGCATAATAATCATTATTCACGCGAAGTTTAGGCATTGACTCGGAATTTGTTTCAAGCTTTGCAAGGCCTCTTTCGTCAAAAGTTAAGATTACGTCTGGAATCTTATAGCTGGTTTGTTCTATATAAAAACCGTTTGCAGGTTTAGGGTTCAGCAACTTGATTTGTTTAATCATGTTGCCAATATTACCAATATTAACGTCACAAAGTTTGGATAATTTCTTGAGATTACCGCTGGCGATTAAATCAATGTTTTTTACCATAGTAAGTAGTGAATGATCAATATTGTCTTGATCTTTAAGTTGGATCAACAAACACTCACGTAAATCTCTGGCAAAAATTCCTGGTGGATCAAAAGTTTGTAGTTCATGCAAAACGCTCAAGACCAATTTTTCTTCACATTTGAGAATTGTGGCTGCTTCTGGAACAGTGATTCCAAGATATCCGCTACCATGCAGGGAATCGAGAAGAAAATACGCGATTAGTTTTTCTTTTGGATCATCGAAAGATAGGTTAATCTGCTCGGTTACATGCTCTTTCAAAGATTTTTCACTAGCAATATTCGATAAGAAATCCTGGCTTGAATAACTACTTCCTGAGCTACTATGATTAGATTGATATGGCTGAAGGCTTTTATCTTTATTTTGATTCTTTTTATGCCCCTCTATGGTAATGTTCCCATCCTCTATAAAAGGATTTTTACCGAGTTCTTGGGCAGCAAATTCAGTCAGCTCTAAATTAGACATTTGTAAAATAGATATGCTCTGATGCATCGTGGTCGTCATCGTCAGAGTTTGTCTTTGTTGAAACGTCTGAATTTGTTTTGGCATAAAGCAGTTTAAATAAATATAGTTTTCAAGGAATTTTGGTTTATTATATCCCCTACAAAACAATTTTTATACCAAATAACCAAAGATGGTACCAATTTTTTATATTAAAGAAGGCAACCTGAGTTTTGCTGATAAAAAAATCTTATCAGAGCTTGAACTTTATGTCTCAAGAGGTGATCGCATTTGCTTAGTCGGCCGAAATGGTTGTGGTAAATCGAGCTTGATGAAAATTATTGATGGCGAGTATGAGCTTGATACGGGAGAGTTATTTCAAGATCCAGCGATTAAAATTGGTTATTTAAAGCAAGATATGAAATTGCTACCAAAGGGTAAGATTTATGATTTTGTATTATCATCGTTTAAAGATGAACATGATAATAATAAATACCAAGCTGATATTATTTTAAAGCAACTTGAAATCGATGGTAATGCTGAGTTGGAAAATTGTTCTGGTGGGCAAATTAGAAGAGTTTGCCTAGCTAAAGCACTTATTAACAGTCCTGATATTTTACTACTCGACGAGCCGACAAATCATCTTGATATTTTAGCAATCGAGTGGCTAGAAGGTTATATAAATAATTATAATGGAGCTGTTATTTGTATAAGCCATGATCGTACCTTTCAGGAGAACATAAGTAATAAAATCTGGTGGATTGACCGGGGCGTATTGCGTAAGTCTTCTAAAGGATTTAAGTACTATGACCAGTGGAGAGAAGAAATCATTGAAAGTGAAGAAGCAACTTTGCGAAAGATGAATAGAAAGCTTGAAGTAGAGAAGGGGTGGCTTAATGCTGGAGTTACCGGCAGAAGAAAGCGAAATCAAAAAAGATTGGCCAATTTACACCGTCTGAGAGAGTCATACAAATCTCATCAATCTCATTTGCAGAGCGCAAAGGCTAGACTCCAGATAGAGCTTGCCGAAGAAATGCAAAAAACTAAATTTATTATTGAAGCTGAGAATATTTCTTATAATTTTCCTGGTAAAAAGCTGTTTGATAATTTTACTTTTAAGGTTAAAAAAGGTGAAAAAATAGGTGTAATTGGCCCAAACGGTATTGGTAAATCAACGTTTATTAAAATACTTATCAAGGATATAGAGCCAGAGCTTGGTAAAGTTAAGCATGGGACTAATCTTGAGATTACTTATTTTGATCAATATAGGTCAGAGCTCAATCCAACTCATAGTTTGAAACAGACCTTATGCCCAACTGGTGGAGACCAAATATTTCTTAAAGACCGAACTATGCACGTAGCTGGTTATTTAAAGCAATTTATGTTCGACCCTAAGATTCTTGAGGATAAGGTCTCTACACTTTCAGGTGGAGAAGCCAATAGACTACTTTTGGCAAAGGCTTTGATAAGCCCAGGAAATTTTTTGATACTTGATGAGCCGACAAATGATTTGGATATGGATTCTCTTGAAATGTTGCTTGAAATTTTGGCGGATTATACTGGAACGCTAATTATAGTTAGTCATGATAGGGATTTTCTTGAGCGTTTAGTTACGAGGACATTAGTCTTTACCGGTGAAGAAATTGTTGATCTTTATGGTGGTTATACTGATTATTTAACTTATCATAAAAAAGACGTAAAGGTAGAAAAACACGTCAAGAAAAAAATTATTGAAAATATTCCAGAAACGGCGCCAAAACAGCAAAAACTAAGCTATAAATATGTGAGATTACTTGAGTCCTTGCCACTCGAGATTGACCAATTGGAAAAAAAAATAACCGAGCTTGAGTCTGAATTATTTGAGCATGACTTATATATGTTAAATAATGACAAATTCAACAAGCTTACAGATAACTTGTTAAAAGCAAAAGAAGAGTTAGATCAGAAGATGATAGAGTGGCTTGAGGTTGAAGCTATAAAAGATAACTTAGAAAAATAGGTTTGTTTATTATAGCAAAGCCACGCTAATTTAGGTATGTTAATTCCAAAGCGATGCTGAGCAGAGTATATAAATAAGTGAGCATAGCGGAGCGCCTTGTAATATTTATGTACCAAATTAAACTGGATAAGCTATATGTCTACTTCGATGAAGCTATACGTAATATTGTGTAGCATTTTTTGTACTGTGATTGTAACTGGAAATCTGATATTTCAAAAATTTATCATTCTCGATTTATTTGCTCAAAGTTTTGAAATTTCTGTTGGTGTATTTTTATACCCGCTTACGTTTTTAATATCAGATCTGGTAACAGAATTTTATGGTAAGAAAAATGCTGAGCTGATGATAAAGACTGGGGTGATTTGTAGCCTTGTTGTGCTTTGCCTAATTACAGTCGCTGACCTATTACCTGCAACAGATTGGTCAATAGTAGACGATGGTACTTTTCATCAAGTATTTAATGCATATGGGGTAGCATCCTTTGCTTCAATTATTGCTAACTATATCGGACAACTTATTGATATACATATTTTTTCACACGTAAAAACTTTGACTAATGGTAAGCATTTGTGGATAAGGAATAATGTCAGCACCATAGTTGGCCAATTTGTCGATACCATAACAGTTGTTTCCATTTTATCGATTTTTTCAATTATTCCAGTAGGGCAGTTTTTTATAGTTATATACGGCAGTTTATCGTTTAAAATATTGGCTGCTTTGCTAGATACACCGTTTTGTTATCTGGGTCATTATTTTATGCGCAAAATAGAATTTGCACATGACTAAAAATGGTTGATAACATTATATAATGTTAAGGTTGTTTTGTATTAATTACAAGTTATTGACTTTATATATAATAATAAATTATCATTGTTATATATAGGAATAGAAGGAATAGAAGGAATAGAAGGAATAGAAGGAATAGAATCTATTTTTATATATTGGAGATAAATAAACTAAAAATTTTTAGGTATATTTATGAAAAATATTGAATTTACTCAAGAAAATTATTTAGACCTACTTAAAGCACTTGGAGATAATGCTCCTGCATGTACACCACTAACAATGAAGTTAAGAACATCATACAATAACTCAGTTGCAATAAACGATTCTAAAGTTGAATTGCATAGGGTTTCAAATTTTGCCCATAAAGATCTAGAATTCGAAGAAGAAGTTAAATACGGGGCATGGTTTACGACCGCAAATGAAGATAATGGAATTCAAAATCAGATTTTGGTTGAGTTTTTAGGTGAAAACTGCAATTAGTGCAATTAGCCATTAGCTAAACTATATAGTCTCTCCGTCAAAACTCTAAATTTTTGATATAATTTCAAGAATTTCAAAAATAAATCACCGCACATTCATTTTTT
>NZ_JARJFB010000057.1:0-10602 GCF_034554655.1 Candidatus Megaera venefica | reverse complement strand
AAAAAATGAATGTGCGGTGATTTATTTTTGAAATTCTTGAAATTATATCAAAAATTTAGAGTTTTGACGGAGAGACTAGTTAATCTGTGTCACCCGAACAGCTTAGCATTGCTCCAAGGCACACTCCTTATCATAACAAAAAATACTTTAAAAACTTTCTGCTTTTGCTATATGCCACAAATCAGCGTATACGCTGTTAGAATTTTTTTCCAGCAACTCGCCTTTATGCAGTTGCGGGTATATAGCAGCAAAACTTTTGCTAGTGCTTGTGTCAATATATCTTCTAATATGCTCAGGATCAAGCTGGTCTGGGTCATCTATACCAAGCGCTCCAACAAGTTCACAAAATGAATGTATAGTTCTCTTTTGGAAATTAGCTACTCTCACTGATTTATCCTTTACATCTAACATAGACCAGCGATGCTTGTTTTGTGTAGCAATACCAGTAGGGCATCTATCAGTATTACAGCTAAGTGATTGAAGGCATCCAAGTGCAAACATCATTGCTCTTGCCATGCTGCAAGCATCAGCACCAAGGGCAATCTTGGTAACCATGTCATAACCAGTAGCAATTTTTCCACTGGCAATTAATTTTATATCGTCTCGCAGATTTGCTCCAACAAGGCAGTTGTGGACAAATGTTATGGATTCATTTATAGGAGTACCAATACGATTGGTAAAAGTAACTGGAGCAGCACCAGTTCCACCTTCAGAACCATCAACCGTTATAAAATCAGGCCTTATTCCTGTTTCGATCATAGCCTTACATATGGCCATAAATTCAGTTTTATGCCCCAAACATAGCTTAAACCCAATCGGTTTTCCACCAGTGATTTTACGTAACCTTGCAACAAACTCCATAAGTCCAATTGGTGTGGAAAACTCTGTATGCATAGGTGGAGAAATAGCATCCTTCCATGGCTCAAGCATACGAATTTTTGCTATTTCTTCAGTCACTTTTGCTGCCGGCAATATGCCGCCATGCGCTGGTTTTGCTCCTTGAGATAATTTGATCTCAATCATTTTCACAACGTCATTCTTAGCAATTTGCTCAAATGAATCTTGGTCAAAGCGCCCATCTTGGTAGCGACAGCCAAAATAGGCTGTTCCTATTTGCCAAACTAAATCCCCCCCATTCTCAAGATGATATGAGCTAACTCCCCCCTCGCCGGTGCTATGAGCAAATTTACCAATTTTAGCACCTTTATTCAGTGCCCTAATAGCGTTGGGACTAATTGATCCAAAACTCATACCTGATATATTTAATCGTGATGCATCATAAGGTTTTGTACAATCTGGCCCACCTATTAAAATTCTAGTTTTATCATGAGATACTGTTTTAGGAGCAAGCGAGTGATAAGAAAAAACATAACCAACACTAGTAAGATCGTTTTTGGTACCAAAAGCAATAGTTTCCCGAACTCCTTTAGCTTTTTGGTAAATTAGGGATCTAGTTTCTCGTGAATAAGGTGTTCCGCTATTGTCAGTTTCAATATAATATTGTTGAATCTCTGGTCTAATAAATTCGAGTATATACCTCAAATGACCAATTACAGGATAATTTCGGAGTACCGTATGGCTCACAGACCTTATGTCATGTATTCCAATTAAGATATAAGGAATTATAATAAATAAAGCATAAATAATAGGAGGCCAAAATTGGTAAATAATGAATACCAATAAGGAACTAACTATAGAAATAGTATAATATAACCAACGCATATATTCACCCAGATTGAATCTATGCCATGATTATACAACTTATACTATCATCAATTAAACTTATTATTCTTCGGAAAGCCTGAAGGAGGTATTTTTCCAATACTACCGCGTTTTGCGCGCCACGCCATTATTTCTTTTTCTAGCCTCATCTTAGACCCAAGGCTCCAAGCCAGCCCTTCATTTGAATCAAAAGTTTTGACATCACCAAGTTTTGCATCACGGTATTTTTGTAAGGTTACTCCCTGGCCACGCTTCATTTCTGGCACTTCATTAATAGCAAAAACCAGTAATTTTCTATTTGTGCCAATAACCGCTACCATATCACCACTGACAGAAGTACAAACTACACATCTATCATCACCACTTACTTGCATAATTTGTTTGCCGTTTTTAGTCGAAGCAACAGCATCGTCGCTATTAATTATAAAGCCTTTCCCTTTAGTGGAGGCTAACAATAGCTTTTCTCCTGGTAGGTATGGAATAATGTTAACTACATCATGATTATCAATATCAACCATCAGCTTTATCGACTCACCATGACCTTTACCCCTAGCAAAGTTATCACCGAGTACTGTAAAAAACTTACCACCCGCAGAGCATATTAGTACGCTACTTGTAGTGTAAGTTTCAACGATAAACGCTTCTGAATCACCTTCTTTAAATTTAATGCCAGATAAATCTAAACCATGCCCCTTCATAGACCTAATCCAACCCATTTTCGAGCATATAACCGTGATTGGCTCTTTTTCAATGAATGCTGAAATATCAATTATTTGTGCACTCATTTCTACTTTCTCGAAGTTTGTTCTGCGAGCTCCTAGAGCAGTTTCTAAGCTAAACTTTTTTTGAATAGTAGCAATATCGGTTTTGATAAGTTTCCACAATAGGCGTGGATTTTCTAAAATTTGACATAGCTGAGCATGCTGTTTTTTAAGCGATTCGTGCTCAGCATTTATTTGTTCTTCTTCTAGTTTTCTTAAAGCACGTAGTTTTATATTGAGTATAGATTCTGCTTGATTATCGTTGATAAAAAACTTGCTCATCAACTCTTTTTTGGGATTATCCTCTTCTCTGATAATTCTGATTACTTCATCAATATTTAAGTAAGCCACTTTTAAAGCATGTAAAACCTCTAACCTTTCATCTATTCTAGCAATTTGATATTTGGTCCTTCTAGTTATTATTTCCTGGCGGAACTCTATGAATTCTTGAAGAACCTGCAATATGTTCATCACTTTCGGTACTCCACTTGAACTCAAAACATTAAGGTTCAAGTGAATCCTAGATTCTAGTTCAGTAAGTTTAAACAAAGATTCCATTATAATCTCAGGAGAACACCCTCGGCCTTTAGGTTCAATAACTATTCTAATTGTCTCTGCAGATTCATCTCTGATATTACTAATTAGAGGAATTTTTTTGTCCATTAGTAATGAAGCAATTTGTTCAATCAACCTTGATTTTTGTACTTGATATGGAATTTCGGTAATAACTATTTGATATAGTCCATGACTAAAGCTTTCTTTTTCCCATTTTGCCCTTACTCGAAAGCTACCTCTACCAGTTTCATAAGCAGCATCAATAGTACTCTTACTGTCAATAATAGTGCCCCCAGTAGGAAAATCTGGTCCCTTAATAAATTGCAGAACGTCCGCACAAGTAGCTTTGGGGTTATCAATCAAATGAATTAAAGCATCGCATAGCTCATGTAAATTATGCGGTGGGATGCTAGTCGCCATTCCTACAGCTATACCTTCGGAACCATTTGCTAGCAGGTTAGGGAACTGCGCCGGCATCAGCACAGGCTCTGTATCAGAGTCATCATACGTTAGTCGAAAATCAACGGTATCTTTATCAAGATCCTCCATTAATAAAGTGCATATCTCTGTCATCCTTGATTCGGTATAACGCATAGCAGCTGCATTATCACCATCAACAGAACCGAAATTTCCTTGCCCATCAATAAGTGGATATCGTAGAGAGAAGTTTTGAGCTAATCGAACAAGAGTGTCGTAAACAGCCGTATCCCCATGTGGATGATATTTACCAATTACATCACCTACTACCCTAGCACATTTTTTATAGCCGGAACTTGGGTCAAGTTTCAATTTCATCATGGCATATAATAGTCTTCTATGTACTGGTTTTAAACCATCGCGGACATCTGGCAATGATCTTGACATAATAGTTGAAAGCGCATAAGAAAGGTAACGCTCAGATATTGCACTACCAAAGTCAACATTTTCAACATTTGAATCTTCTTCAATGGTCATTATAGTTACTTAATTCTATATATTTGATGGCAGGTTATCATTAAACGATACTAATAGTCAAATCTCCAATTAATACCAATGGACGTATTTCCTTCTTGTTTTGTTACATTTTCTATAGAAATCTTTGGAGTAATTTGCACCTCTATTCTCAGTTTAGTAGTATCCGCTTGCCTACCACGTTCTATTTCAAAATAAATCTTATCAGTTAGATATTTTCCAAGTCCAATTGAAGTATTTTCAGGATTTGCTGCGTCAGCTTTAAAATTTATGTCATCCACCCTTAGAATCTTACGTCCAAAACCGATAGGATCCAAACCTCCCCCATGCCCTGAAAGCCTCCTAGCAGCATCAGCTAGCTGTACAGCCTGGAAAGCTGAGATATCTACTGTATCTTGTCCAAATAACAAAAATGATAAAGCTCTTTCTTCACTCATTGATGGAGTCGATTCTATAGCAATATGTGGATTAACAATTGAACCAGATAATATTAATCTTATTTCTGTACCCCTATTAACATATACCCCAATAATATTTAGGAATGGTGATGGAGATAACGGCCCATCAAAAATAAGCTCACCCTTTCTTATGGTTAAGATCTTGCCAAATTCTTGATACCTACCTCGAACAGTGTTAAGTATTCCTTTAACAATTGGTAGATTATTATCACCACTTATTTTTAAATTACCGTTCAACCTGGTGTCGACTCCCCAACCTCGTATAAACACTTTATCTGTTGTAATAAGATCTATATTAAATTTTAATGGATAACTAAACTTATTCTGTTCAATAACTACTTCTTTAGTATTTAATTCTGGAATCTTCTCCTTAAAACGCTCTGGTATCTTGATTTCAAACGGACCTAAAGTTAACTGACCTTTGGCTATTGCTTCTGTTTTATCCCCTTGAATTAAAATGTTTCCATTTAGTTCACCATGCATATAAGGAGTGTTGATTGGGTTAAGTTTTTTACTTGCCATATTAAAGCTAAAAGCATATTGCTCAGTCAAAGATACTTTACCATCACCTTGTAAACTATTACCGAACCTGTCCTTAGCTGATATTTCAGAGAAATTAATAAGCTTACCATTTGCTTTGATAGTACTAGAAATATCTTTTAGCTTTATACCGTACTGTTTATAGTCATACTTAGCACTGCTTAGCTTAAGTTGGCCACTAAGGTGCGGATCGTTTACAGTCCCCTGAGCTTTTATAGTACCATCAAGCCTACCAACAATTTTGTGTCCTGGCATCGCTAGTAGTGGCTCAATTGGTATATTTTTAAGCAAGGCACTCGCCAATATAGAGCCGTCATCAATACTTGCCTCTATATTAAGTAAACCATCATCAATTTTTAGATTATCCAACTTGAACGTATTTTTATCACCAACAACCAAAAGAATTTTACTTGAACTCTTTATTTGAGCACTCCCAATGGTGCCCCCAATATTATTGATAACAAACTCGGTTGGCACAGATAAAGGTTTAGTACTTTTCTTATTGATTGATTTAAATATGCTATCAAAACTTAGATTTATAGGAAGTGGCCGCTTTGAAAGAACATTGCCCTTCACATTGATATCTTCGTTTTGCAACTGGGCATCAATTTTTACCTCATCAAGTATAAAATTACTTATATTTAAGGCTTTGAAGAGAACACTTAAATGAGCAAATTTCCCTTGCCACAAATCAGGAGAGGTCAAGTTTATATCAACAGTATCAAAATTAATGCCGTTACTTGATAAGTCGCTAACTTGACCCTTTAAATACAGTTGCTGCTTTAAATTATCAGTTGATGAAAAACCGGCTTCTATGTTCATTGAGCCACTATGTATAAATGGAAAATATTTTACCACTTCTACCAACTTTTTATCTACTACCGAGATTTTACCAGTCAATATAAGGCTACTCAAATCAAGTGTTAAATTGGCTGTTTTCTCAGAATCAATCCCTTTTGTTATAAAGTTTAATAAGATTAGTTTATTATTTTTATAAGCTATACCTCCTCTTGCATTCATTGCTCCATAATTTAATTTTACAAACCCATTAACACTATTCTGAGACAACAAAACTTCTGTATCGTAGACTAGTGGCGATCTATCAATATCTATATCTCCAGTAGCAATAATTTTAGGATTCTTTACTGTTCCGGTAATATTTATTTTTCCTTTTGATTCACCTATATATTCTTGTATTTGAGGATCTAATAACTGTTTTAGAAAATTTGATTGATGATCAACTTCACCATTAATTATATTATGTTTCTGGTCAACAAATAATTTACCAGTAACATTAGCTATTTCAGAACTAAACTTTGAATATTTGATATCCAACTGCTCTTGATTTTGATCATATGATCCTAGCATTTCAAAGGAGTTATCTTTTTCCAAAGATAGCTTGCCATTAGTTGTAAAGGCTAATTGTTGCTTCGAGCTGTTATACTCAAGATGAGAATTCAAAGAAAAAGAAAATGGTTGGATGAGGCCAGTTAAGGCAGGAGCAAGCTTAACTTGGTCAAAGCTTATCTCTCTAATAATTATATCAGGATTAAATAACCCGCTTGGTTCAGTTGTATATACTACTTGCGGAACTTTATTTACCGTTAACTCTTCTGCAGAAATTGACCAGAAAGTTACTTCCCAAAGAGAAAAAAGTGAAGGTAGGATATTAATGTGAAGATTTTTTAAAGAACCAACTTCTCCTGTTTTGTCATCCACTGAAAGAAAATCTATATCTGCAATAAGAGGAAAAGATATATTTATGTTACCAATTTTTGTAATTAACCCAAATTTGTTATTCAAACCATCAACCACGGTTCGGGCAAGGAATATTTTGGCGTGATCTGTTTTTAGCCAGATAACACCAGAAATTATTATCACCTTAAGCAACAATAATAATACTATTAAAATTTTCCAAAAACTTTTCATATTTATATAACTAAAACGATTGCCCAATACCAAAATATAATTGGTAAGACTTATCTACAAATTTCCGACGTTTCAACGGAAAACCAACATCGAATCTTAAAGGACCAAAATTAGTCAAATACCTAACCCCTAAGCCGGCTCCTTGTAAAAGCCTTTTCCTTAATTGAGGTGTTAATGAACTATAAGCAAAGCCGCTATCCAGAAAACCAACTACACCTATACTATCATTCATTTTTAACCTTAGTTCGATAGTCGTTTCAACAAAAGACCTACCACCTACGGGACGATTGCTACTATCTAAGCTACTTGCAAATTGATAAGCATATCCCCTTAGTGAATTATTACCTCCAACATAAAATCTCTCTGTTTCAGGTATTGGTGATTTTGTTCCCCGTATAGTTCCTGTTGCCCCCCTGAGCGCTAATACCGGTTGTAGCTCGCTCTTGGCCGTGAAATATGTTGAAGCAGAAATTTGGGTTTTAAAAAATGGCCTTTCTTTTGAATCCATATAAAAATATGGCGCAGTTTCTAGCTCAAAAATATGTCCCTTTTTCGAATCAAGTATATTATCCCGAGTATCATGTGTAATATACAAAGGAGTTGAAACCAAAGAATAACGCTGTTTACTAGCGGCGCTCTTCTCAAATTTCTTGACCACTGCATGAGAAAATTTAGTTCCGACTCCCCCACTCCATTCTTGTGAAAGTTCTCTTTCTAAATAACCTGATACAGAACCCTCTTTACTTTCAAACGTCTTTAGTTTTTTATTTTCAAATTTAGCACCCAATCTCAGAGTCTGATCATCTCGTTTAAAAAATGGCTTTGTATAACCTAATTCAAAAATCTGTTCTTTAGGATTTCCTAAGATATTGGTTTTCACTTCTTCACCTGAGCCAAAAAAGTTTCTGTGCTCCCACCCGATTGTTGCCCCAAGACCTATCTCCGTTTCGTATCCTATCCCCGCTTTTAGGCTTCGAGCCTTGCGCTCAGTTAGGTTAAAACCGATTGGCACCAATCCATCTTTATTTACATATTCTGGGATTATTGGGGTTGTTGAAGAAAATAATCCACTTTTTTGTAGAAAGCCCCTTGATTCAGCTATAATGGTACGTCTAATACACTGGCCATCTAAAAGTTTAACTAATTTTCTTACATATTCAGCTTTTATAGTTTTTAAGCCAATAAATTCCACTTTCTCAAGTTTAGTAGACGGCCCAGCTTCAATTAAAAATTTGATTTTAACCTCATGATTTACATGATCTATTTCTGCTTCATGGGTTACTGATAGCGATAATATACAATTTTTATTTTCTAAATATTCTAATATTTTTTTCTCTGCATCTAGAACATTTTTTGCAATAGCGTAGTCGCCAATTTTTATCCCGATTTTATCGATTTTTAGCACGTTAACGTTTTTATTACTCGTATCCGTAAAAACAATTGATAAAGCTGAAATTTTATAACGCTGTCCCGCGATAATATTAAATATTATCGAATTGTCAGGTTCATTAGGAATTTCAACATCAATAGTGTGAGCGTAATAACCTTTGGAACGCAATAGCTTAGAAAATGATTTTTTGACTTCGCTTTCCCAATAGGCTTTTTGATCCGTGGTTTTATATAATTTGGCAGTTTGTTCCATTTCTTTGCCAAGAGAATCTAGGTATTTCTTAAGCCAGAGTTTAGAATCCAGCTTGATTACAAAATGTAAATCTTTTTTTTCAGCAGCAATGGATGAAGGAATAAATACAAAGATGAAGAAGAAGTAAAAAATTGCAACAATTATTGTTCTAGATTTGCTCATATCACCATAAGTGCAGCTATTGATTATTTAAAATTACGAATTTAGAATAATCCATCTTTTTCCTAAAAGCTTTCATAATCTTGATGAGATTAGTTAGATTAGTAAAGAAAATTATCCAAATTACATCTGCGTTTTGACAAAACAAGTTATATAATACTAATTTTGGACAACCTGTTATGAATTTCGCCATCACGCTCAGTAAAAAAATGAGAAATATGAATCTTTAAGCTAAGCTTCAACAAACCGATCAAAACCCTCAATTAATAAAGCCCCTCTAACGCCAGTCATACTCTGGTTAAGGCCATATATATCAGCAATTCTCTTACTTAGCCCCGGATCAAGTTTATTTTTCGACCTAAGAGTCATATCAAACGTTTTGGGCGTCTTGTTATTATTTTCAAAATGAATTAAGCCATCTATTTGCATAGAATTTTCCTCAAAATCAACATTAAAAATAAACCTTAAATAATGTTCTCTACTACGATCTATTTTTACTTCTTGCTCTATTACTCTTTGCCCATTGTGAAATGGTATCAAAACAGAATGCCATTTAAAATTATCATTCTCATCTTGAACAAACGGCGTTAAAAGCTCCTTAATATTTTGATATTCTGTAGCCAATTTTTTGATTTCGTCATTATCAGCAAATAAGCTTATTATACTATTAAGGCTTCTTGCGGTAGAGCTCTGTTGCCCCATGCTGGTCTGCTTTAACTTAGCAAGCGAACCGGTCAAACTGCGATCTATGGCAGCGGAATCATGCTCAGCTTCTTCGGATAACTTAGTTTTTGAATTGTCTACGGACCGTTTTTCTAACTTTGCAAACGGCGCAAGCAACTTACTTGAATTCTCAAACAGCTGATTTGTATTAAATGTATTAGGAGTCTGCAATAATTTTGTTTCTTTATTATCGCTGCTTATCTGGTTATTATTTTTCTGGTCTGCTACTAATGGAAGTTCAACTGTTTCTGTTTTTTGTCCACTTAATTGAGTATTTGACATTAGAGAAATGGCTTTTGTAGGAACAGACTGCAGATTTTGACTTTCAGTAGTTTTTTCAGTCGTTACAGGGTTATTTGCAAAAAGAGCAGCAAATTTTTTTACAGACGAATCAAAATTACTAACTTTAAAAACAAAATCAGCAACAGCTTTAGTAACGTCTTTACCAAGTGGTTGATTATTAAGACTAGTCATTTCAAGGACTAACTTTTGCCCTACGGGCATTTTTGTCCCTTGAGCAGCAATAATGCCAAAAGCGGTCCTAATTAATTGCTCCCCTTCTTTTCCATTACCACTGACAATTCCATTGAAAGTAAAGGCAGCTGTTGAAGCCTGATTACTAAACACTACATTAGCCGCTATCGGTAGTTTTGGATTATCTTGCCCAGCCGCATGACTAATTACCTTAAACAAAGATGATGATTTATCCATACCAGTTAAATTTAGATACGAAACTAGGCCAGAAATAACCTTAGGCATATTTCCAACATTTTTAATAGTCACGTGGCTTTCATTAACCAGTTGTGTATCGGATATTTTATTTTGCAATGTTTGGGTAAGGCGGACAGGCTCTAATTTCAATAATTCGTCTGAATCAATTTTTTTATTATTTATACTTAAAATATTACCACTAGCTTCACCACGCACGTTTAAAAGTTTTAAACTTACACTATCACCACTTACTAAATCATGCTTGTTAGGAGCAGAAAATTTACCATATGCAGTATCAAAAATAACTTCACCCTTAATATTAGTTTCAACAACAAGACCCTTTACAGTCGAGCCAGATTGCAACTGACCTAATATTTCAATTTTTACTATTTTAGGTTGCAATGGTAATTGACCGCCAGTGTCTTGTGTAAATTGGTATAATTGACCATTA
>NZ_JARJFB010000056.1:0-10649 GCF_034554655.1 Candidatus Megaera venefica | reverse complement strand
ATGGAAAAAGTTGGCAAAGAGGGCGTGATCACAGTTGAGGAAGCTAAAAATTTCGGTTTTGAAGTTGATGTAGTGGAAGGAATGAT
This sequence comes from Candidatus Megaera venefica, assembly GCF_034554655.1. Classification (NCBI taxonomy): domain Bacteria; kingdom Pseudomonadati; phylum Pseudomonadota; class Alphaproteobacteria; order Rickettsiales; family Rickettsiaceae; genus Candidatus Megaera; species Candidatus Megaera venefica. The sequence continues at coordinate 10,563 of NZ_JARJFB010000056.1, read as the reverse complement.
GTTCGATAGGGGGTATATTTCTCCATATTTTGTTACCAATTCTGAGAAAATGATAGCTGAGCTTGATAGTCCATATATTTTGATTTTCGAAAAAAAGCTTTCGAGTTTACAACCAATGCTTCCAGTGCTTGAAGCGGTAGTTCAGTCATCGAGACCACTTCTAATAATAGCTGAAGATGTAGAGGGAGAAGCTCTTGCAACTTTAGTTGTTAATAAATTAAGAGGCGGTTTGAAGGTGGCAGCAGTTAAAGCTCCAGGATTTGGCGACAGAAGAAAAGCTATGCTAGAAGACTTAGCTATACTTACCGGTAGTCAGTTAATTAGTGAAGACTTAGGCATGAAGCTTGATAATGTAAGTCTTTCAATGCTAGGTAGTGCTAAAAAAGTTAAGATCTCAAAAGAAGATACTGTAATTGTTGATGGTGCTGGTGCGAAAGTTGATATAGAAGCGAGATGTTCACAAATTCGTCAACAAGTCAGTGAGACAACTTCTGATTATGATAAAGAAAAGCTACAAGAAAGGCTAGCTAAACTAGTTGGTGGTGTTGCTGTTCTAAAGGTCGGCGGTGCAACAGAAGTTGAAGTGAAAGAAAGAAAAGATCGTGTAGAAGATGCGCTTCATGCAACAAGAGCAGCTGTAGAAGAAGGAGTAGTTGCTGGCGGTGGTGCAACTTTGTTCTATGCAGCTAGAGTACTAGAAAATCTAAAAGCTTTAAACGAAGATCAGCAAGCTGGGGTAAATATTGTGAAGAAAGCAATGCAATCACCTATCCGTCAGATAGCAGAAAATGCTGGAGTTGATGGAGCTATTGTGGTTGGTAAGCTTGAAGAGTCTAAGTCAAATACTATGGGCTTTGATGCTCAGAGCATGGAGTATGTAGACATGTTTAAAGCTGGTATTATCGATCCAACGAAAGTGGTAAGAACTGCTTTAATTGATGCTGCATCAGTTGCGTCGTTGATTATTACAACAGAAGCGATAATTATCGCAGATCCAACGGTAAAAGAAGATTCACAATCTGGTGGCGGTATGCCTAGTGGTATGGGAATGGGTGGCATGGGTGGTATGGGATTCTAATCAGTTTACCATTACTACGTTTTGATAGAAATCCGCGCTTATTAAATATAGGCGCGGATTCCGTATTTAAGATGATATCTAAATCAATGGATAATGTTATTCATGTTCTCAAGTGTAAATAACGCCTATCTTTTTTCTAAAAATATATATGAAAATCCTAAAAAAAATTGTTCTGCCGATACTTGTAGCAAGTTCTATAATCTTTAACATGGCTCCAGCGTTTGCTGCAAAGTCAAGAAAGAGCCCACTTAGAAGTTTTGGCGACTATATGCAAATAATAAATCCAGTTTTTGCAGGTAGCCTTGCTTCACAAGAAAAAGGATTTGGCCATTTTGCTTTGATCTATGGTCAAACATGGGTGACTATGCATAGTGCCAAACTAATAGCTAATAAGGGTAAGTGGCAACCTAGCAAGAGGCCTAGCATTGATGGTAAAAAGGATCGTTTTGATGGTATGCCTTCAGGTCACACCGCTTCGGCCTGGGCAGCGGCAGCTTATGTGAGAACTTTTTCTGAGAATTATAAATATATCTCCATTCCTTTATATGTAACTGCTGCGGTTACTGGGTATAGTAGAGTAAAAGCAAAAGAACACACTGTAGGACAAGTCATAGCAGGGGCTGCTCTCGCTGAGCTTGTGACATACATTAATAGTAAATTGGACTGGAGCAATGAGTACCGATCTACCAATTTCTATTTTGGCGGTAATGAGCTAACAGCAAGCTTTCAGTTTAGATTGTAATATAACCTGGGAACTTAATAGAGTTAGGCTACTCGCATGTTATCCTTAATCAAGTTCAGGATGACTTTTTCTCGTGCGTAGGGCACATAGACTATTCATGGCAAGCTTTTACACAAACACTATTGTGGATTATCTTACCCATAGTTTAGGTTGTAATATATTCACTTATGATAAGGATGATTGTCCAAAATAGTTTGGGCTCGGTATATTTGTTCAAGCAGTATCACTTTGACAAGCTGGTGTGGGAAGGTCATTTCAGAAAGGCATAGTTTTATGTTTGCTGTTTTAAGGATGATTTCATCAAGGCCAAATGCACCACCAATAATAAAATCTATTGATTTACCAAGCATCATTTGTTTAGCAAAAACAGTGCTAAAACCCTCGCTGCTGATTTGTTTGCCAACCAGATCAAGGACCACTATATATGATCCGTTGGTAATTTTAGCTCCAATCTGCTTGGCCTCATCTTCTTTTATTTCTGCGGGGGAGGGTTTTTTTGAATGCTGAAGCTCAGTAGTTCGTATTTGCCAACCGATCATTTTTTTATATTTATCAGCTATTTGGCTAAGCTCACCAGAAAGTTTTCCAACCGAGATAATTTGAATTTTCATTAAAGGTCAAGCAATAAACGCTCCGGATCCTCGATAGCTTGCTTTACTTTGACCAAGAAAGTAACCGCATCTTTACCATCAATTACCCTATGATCATAGGAAAGAGCAATGTACATCATTGGACGTATTTCTACCTTACCATTTATAGCCACTGGCCTTTCTTGCGTATTGTGTAGGCCAATAATTCCAGTTTGAGGTGGATTAATAATTGGTGTTGATAATAGCGAGCCATACACGCCGCCATTGGTAATTGAAAATGTTCCACCCGTAAGGTCGGACATTGAAAGTTTACCATCTCTTGCTTTTACTGCTAAAGATACAATTCCCTTTTCTATTTCCGAGAAATTCATTCTGTCAGCATTTCGAACAACTGGGACTACAAGTCCTTGCTCTGTTCCAACGGCTACGCCTATGTCATAGTAATGCTTATAAATAATGTCGTCACCTTCCATTTCGGCATTAACTGATGGAACTTCTTTTAATGCATTGATCACGGCTTTAACAAAGAAGGACATAAAGCCAAGCTTCACCCCGTGTTTTTCTTGGAAAGAATCTTTATATCGCGTACGAAGAGCAATCACTTTGCTCATATCTATTTCGTTGAAAGTGCTCAAGATAGCTGCGGTATTTTGTGAATCTTTCAAACGCTGAGCAATAGTCTTGCGCAAGCGAGACATACGGACACGTTCTACCGGTTTCTCATTACTATTGATTTGCGGTAACCCTGTAGAATTTAAGGGGGCAACAGCATTATTTAAAACATTAAGTACGTCTCCCTTATTAATTCTGCCATCTTTACCTGTACCAGTAATATTAGTTGGATTGAGATTGTTTTCAGTTACAAGCTTTTGTACGGAAGGTGGCATTGTACTAGTTACATCAACTTGTTTGTTTGATACGGGAACAGCTTGGATTACAGGCATAGAGGAAGCAGTAGTAACTGGAGCTGGTTGCATAGGTGTTGATTTACTTTCAGCTGCAATAGAGCCAGCTTTAATTGTGCCAACTACTTGTCCCACTGTGACTATTTCATCTTCTTTTTTATCAATAGATTCAAGTATACCCTCAGCTGAGGCGCTGACTTCTAATGTAACCTTTTCAGTTTCTAGTTCAAGCAAAAGCTCGTCTACTTTTACAGCATCACCCGGTTTTTTATACCATTTAGCTATTGTTGCCTCTGAAACCGATTCACCCAATGCTGGTACTACAATCTGAACGCTCATAACTTCACTCTCCAAAACTCAAATTTATTTAGCCTATTGTAAAAAGTTATTTTGCTTTACAAAAAATACTTTTTTTACGAATAAAATATAAGATTTTTGTCTTCAGGGCGGTCTTTGACAAAAATCAAATATATATTAAGAACTTATTTTAATATATAATTAGTAGTAAAATCTCCATAATTTTTATAGTGGATTAATTCTTAGTGCCTCATTAACAAGGATCTCTTGTTGCTTGTTGTGAGCATAAAGATACCCAACAGCAGGGGAGGCCGCTTCTGGCCGACCAACAAAATCAATAGGTTTTTTTATACCGGCTTCATGCAATACAGAATCCATATGAGGTCTTATAAAATTCCATGATCCCATATTTTTTGGTTCTTCTTGACACCAAACAAAACTATTTGCTTTTGCATATTTAGAAACAATAGTTGCAACTAGATCTTTCTCAAATGGATAAAGTTGTTCAAGGCGAATGATTGCTATATCTTTGATCTTTTTTTCTCTTCTTTCTTCAAGCAAGTCATAATAGACTTTTCCTGCGCAGAAGATAACTTTTTTAACATCACTAGCTTTAACATCAGTATCAATCTCATCAATTACCGGAACAAAAGATGTATTAGCATCTAGTTCAGATAGGCTTGATACAGCAAGTTTATGGCGAAGTAACGACTTCGGCGACATCACTATTAAAGGCTTCCTGAAAGTCCTTAGTACCTGCCTGCGGAGTAAATGAAAAATTGAGGCCGGGGTGGTAGGATAGACAATTTGCATGTTATCTTCAGCACACAACTGTAAGAACCGCTCTATCCTGGCTGAACTATGTTCAGGTCCTTGTCCTTCCATAGCATTTGGGAGCAAACAAACCAAACCACTCATTCTAAGCCACTTAGTTTCAGCTGAAGAAATGAATTGATCAAACATTATTTGAGCACCATTACAAAAATCACCAAATTGAGCTTCCCAAATTACTAAGTGATTTGGATTAACCAATGAATATCCATATTCAAATCCGAGCACCCCATATTCAGATAGGTTACTGTCTGCTACTTCAAAAAATGCTTGATCTTTTGATATGTTATTTAGTGGTTCGTATATTGATTTATCTACTTGTGAATGTAACACAGAATGTCTGTGTGAAAATGTTCCTCGCCCAGCATCCTGGCCAGTTATCCTAATTGGGATGTTTTTTTGTAATAAAGTAGCAAAAGCAAGCTGCTCAGCAGTTGCCCAGTCAATAGGTTGGTTATTATTAACTGTCTCAAGTCTCGAAGCAAAGAGCTTTTCAAGCTTATTATTTATTGGAAAAGACTTGGGTGTTGTGCATAAAATTTTGACTAATTTCTTTAACTCAAGAGTAGCCACACCAGTGATCAGAGAATTTTTATTATTTCGTTCAAAACCAGTCCATTTACCTTCAAGCCATTGAGCTCTGGGTTTGTAATTCTTAATCTGACTAAATTCTTCATCCAAAAATTCTTTAAATTCTTGTTTTAATTTTTGGTAATAACCCGTGTCAATTACTGACTGAATAACAAGTTGATCGGCGTATAGTGAAGCAGGGGTTTTTTTGTTTTTAATAACGTTATACATTACCGCCTGAGTGTACATCGGTTCATCACCTTCGTTGTGACCATATTTACGGTAGCACACAATATCAACTACTATATCCTTACTGAATTTGTTGCGGTAATTACAAGCTATCTTAGTGGCAAGTACTACAGATTCAATATCATCACCATTGACGTGAATAATTGGTGCTCCGACCATTTTAGCAACCTCAGTGCAATATCGTCCCGGTCTTGCATCCTCAGCATTTGCTGTAAAACCAACTTGATTATTTATGACTAAGTGAAAAATTCCGCCCACGTCATAAGGTTTTAGCCCTGACATAACTAAGCTTTCAGCGACAACGCCTTGCCCGCAGAATGCAGTGTCTCCATGGACTAAAATGCCAACCACTTTCTTGCGATCTCTTCCCTTGCAATCTTGTTTAGCTCTAACTTTACCTGCTACCACTGGATTTACAGCTTCAAGGTGAGACGGGTTTGGGGTTAGAGATAAATGAATTGTTTGACCGGTTTTGATCACCCTATCAGATGAGTAGCCCATATGATACTTTACGTCACCAGCTATATCTAGATCGTCTGGAAAAGCACTGCTGCCTGAAAATTCAGAAAGTACAGCACGATATGGTTTTTGCATAACTTTGGTAAGTGTAGATAGTCTGCCTCTATGTGCAAGACCAAGTACAGCTTCTTCAGCTCCAGAAATTGCCGATTCCTCTATCACGGTGTCTAGGCATACTATGGACGCATCACCACCTTCAATTGAGAAGCGCTTGGCTCCTGGGAATTTGGTATGGAGATATTGTTCGAAACCTTCAACTTCAACAAGATCTTTCAAAAATTTCTTTTTTTCATCGGCGCTAAACATACGATGAGTATTTGCTCTTTCGAGTTGATCGTATAACCATTTTCTCTCTTCGCTATTTTCCACGTGAGAAAATTCTGCGGCTAAATTGCTAGAGTAAGTTCTCTCAAGGATTTCTTTCAGTTCAGCAACAGAACAGTTCTTGATATCACTAAGCTCATTTGTGACATCAACATTCTGAGATAGGTTATTTTCTGAGAACCCAAAATCTTCAATATTTAGCTTAAGTTCGGCATGAGTTTTTTTTATCTCAAGACCAAGTGGGTCAAGGTTGGCAAGATAGTGTCCATGTTCTCTGTAAGCGGTAATCATAAACTTAGCTCTAAGTTTATTTTCTACCTCAGATAAGGTTTTAGAATCAGCACGAGCTGTTTCTTGTTTCGGCAAATCTTTGATTATAACCTTTGACGTGCTTTTGAATGAAGCTATGTCAGATTGCTGGCTAAAAAATTCAACCCAACTCTGGTCAACAGAAGAAGGGTCATTTAGATATTGTTGGTACAATTCTTCAATAAATACAGAATTAGCACCGAATAAAAAACTTGTCCGCTCAAAGTCTTTACTCACTATATTCCTCTCGCCAAACTAATAAGTATTATGTGAGTATTTTACCGTTGAACAGTAACCAATTGCAAGGATTTTTCTTACCAATCTCATATTTAAATTACATGGGTTTGATATAAAACAATATAAAAGGCGTTATAGTCTAACCTAAGATTTGATTTTAGAAATTAAAACAACCTAGGACTAAAATATTTTTCTTGTCTTTAATTAGGAGCTTGATTAAATTGAGATGATATAATTTAATATTAGAATGTTTTATGTCTAAACAACGAACTAAACAAAAAACTAAGCAACAACCTCCTCGTGATCATCAACACAGCGCATTATTCGATGAAATGACAGCAGATGAGGCGCTTATTGCTCAATGCGAAGCGACTACACAAGCATGGATAAAGCATAATGCTAAAATAGCTGAAGGAGCTGTGGATGAGATAAATGAGCTAGACAAGGCCTCTAAAAGTGAAACATTAGCAGCTGAAGAAGGTTTAGCGACAACGATTGAACAATTAAGAGCTTCTCTAGAAGAAAGAGATCAATTATTACGCGAGAAAGATAAACAAATAAGTGATTTGACTAGAGATTACAGGCAGGTCACGGAAGTTAATATTCAATTAGAAAAACGTTTACAACGTTTGGACGAAGAGAATGAAGGTTTAAAACAAGATAAATCGGATTTAAGAGACACTATATTAATTTTAAAACAACCTCAAGTTGAAAAAATACTTGTTATAAAGCAACCAGAGTATGATATACTAAAAAGTCAACTTGATAGTATTCAAAAACACGAAAACGGTCAGGATAGCCTATTATTGGGGGTGGATAATAGTGAGGTTGGTGAGGTTGTTTATAATCCTGAAACAATTGGATAATAGAACAAGAAGTTTTATAATTGGACTAAATAAGGTGTGAAAATCTTTTAGGTTGAATTTGTTAACAGCGCTATAATTATGAGTAATGCAATAAATTTTATACAGAATAGTCTATTGAATTGTAATATAGAATGTTAGCTTAAAAAACTTTGGTTGCTATTAATGCTTCTTAATCAGTTAAATTTCCTTCTGCTCTCAAGTGCAGCAGATATGGTGCCTTCATCAAGGTAATCAAGTTCTTTACCAATGGGTATACATTTGCTAGGCGTGAGATGTGGATTGAAATATCCCTGAAATACTCTGTGATAAAGTAAGCCGTAGTTTGACCTTCTAATGTAGAGTTGGTGGCGATGATAAGTTCCGATGTTTTGTTTTTATTACACCGTTCTAGAAGTTCTGGTAACCTTAAGTCATTTAGGTTACGATTGTTGGGTGCTGAAAATAGTTGCTCCAAAACGTGATACCACCACAAAATTTCCCTAAGTTCGATTGCTCAAAGCTCTTCTACAGTTGCTACAACTGCTATTAGGGAATCATTTCTAGATACATTTGAAAATACAGGACTATTAAGTAGACTGGCACAATTGGTTAAAGAAACTAGGGTTTAACAAAGGCTTTCTAAGACGAACGAAGACGCATTAGTTAATAAAAATTAATATATAATTGACTTTCTAATCCGTATAGCTTAATGTTATTAAATAATTATTTTAAATTACGGGCTTAATAAAATGTCAAAAAATCAAGAAGTATTAAACAATAAGTTAATGCAAGCAATTTGGAATAAAAACTTCGAAGAAGCAGAGGCTGCTATAGCTGAGGGAGCAGAAATCAATCCTAAAGATTCTTCTGTCACTCCGCTTACACAAGCTATTAATTCACAAAATTTTGATTTTGCTAAAAAACTTATATTAACTTATAAAGCGGAAGTAAATCTACAAGATACCTATAATAATCCATTATCGGCAGCTGTGAATAGGGGTAATACTGATATGGTTAGCTTTCTATTTGCAAATAGTGAAATTAATCAAAAAGCTATAGTTAATATTCTGCTGAATTTCTACACTATCTCATCAGAAGTTTTTGATGGTTTAATAAGCAAAGTAACTGATATTAATTCCCCTTTAGCTGCAATATCTAATTCAGTTGAAGAAGTTACTTTATTAGAGGCGGCGATTGTTAACCGTAATACAGAGCTTATAGGGCGGTTAGTAAAATTTGGTGTAGAAGTAACAGATTATCACTACAACTTGGCTGATAAAGAACTTTATTCAGATGCTGCATCTACCTTATTAAAAGCAGAATTTAGTAAGATTGAAAATAGAGAAAAACTTCTTCCTAAAGCCATAAAATACAATTCTGAGATAGCAGATCAATTATTATCGGAAGGAGTGAAAATTGATGCAACGGACCTTATGTCTAATTTAGCTGAAGCAGTGAAATTTAATAATACAAAGATTATTAATGTATTATTAAAGCATAGTGTAGAGGTAGACTGGACTGCAGCAGTTGATAAGGAAGGAAATAGCTTGTTGATGCTAATAGCAAAAAAAAATCCTTCTTTAATCAAGGAATACGTAATTCTTCAAGATAAAAGTGGCTTACCTATTTTTAAAATTAACCATGAAAATAACCAAGGTGAGAAATTGATAGATATTGTAAGGGAAAAAATATCTCTTGTTGGGCCAGAAAATGGTATAGAAATTATTAATTTACTTAGAGAATGTGGCTCTGATGAACCAAAAAATCCTGTAATAGTACAGTCAATCAAAATTGATGGTAACAACGTTCATGCTCCATTAAACGAGTGGGCAGTTAAAGAAAGGCAAAAAGAATTACATTCTAAATATTCTTCCAAAAAAATTGATATTGACAGTATCTTGGTAGAAATTACGGATAACCTTATGAGGTTAGTAGAATTTGCCGAAGAACAAGCAAAAATACCGGGAATAGTTGATCAAATATATAAAGATGCTGGGCAGTTTCAAGGAGCCTTTATCAGTCCAATTAGTGAATTAGCAATGGAAATAGTTGCTAACCCAGAGTTTCCAAAGAAATTTGTTGGTCTGATTTCTAACTTAAACGATTCTTCAGTACATTGTGTACACAACAATTCTTGGTATATTCCCCAGGAACTAGCTTATGTTTTTCTTGAGTGTAAAGAAAATGGCCATAGCATGGATCATTTTATTGCTAATTTAGCTAGGAGTATAGGTGCTCCGTGGGGAATGTTGGTTCACACATATAGAGTCCTTGACAGCAACAATATTTATACAGCACCTGAAGCCATTACTAACTTTGACGATTTTGTGATACAGAGAAAGGCTAAAGATCTTGCTGATTTAGTGGTAAAGTCTTTGCAAAACTCTGGAATATCTAATGAAATGTTACAAGAAGCTGTTAAGGGGTTCAATTACGATTTATTAAATAAAAAATCAGCAAAGGAATATAGCAATTCAACAGAATTAGTAAAAGGGCTGTTTTTTAAAACTTTCACTAATTTAATGACAGAAAATGGCAAGGACGTGTCTAAGATTTATACCTTAGACGCTCAAAATTTTCATAATACTCTTCTAGAGATGTTAGATGCATTCGAGTATGAAAATGAAAAGGATTATAATCTATTCTATAAATTACTAGCTAAAGACTCTCACGAAGGAGTATCTAATTCCAGTAATTCTTCAAATAAACCGGAAGGGCAACCTGAAACTTTTAATCTAGAAGATAAAATTCTGGAGTTAATTTTCCAGCAACAAGAACTTGTTGAAGGTATAACAGGTTTAATGAGGGAAAACATAGAAAAGTCAGCAGACCTAAATTGTTTAGAGAATGGTTATGGCTCAAAATACGATAATTATGGTGCTTCTATTCCTGGTAAAGAGGGCCTGATCAATATTGTTGTCTATAATAACAATAAATATGAATATAAGCTACATTCTGCCCTGTATTGCAAGAATTTCATAATTAATTTATGTAAAATTGTACAGAATAATTTTGGTAATATGGTTCCAAGTATGCTACGTGGTGAAGAGTACGATGCTTATAGTGG
>NZ_JARJFB010000055.1:0-10659 GCF_034554655.1 Candidatus Megaera venefica | reverse complement strand
CTATGGCTCATTTTATGATCAAATTCGAAGGGAGAATTTAAGTGCCTATAATCGAATTTACACAAATAGATGGAAAGTCTCAAAGTCATAGCTAAAAATGCAAAAAACCGGGCCGCATAAGCAACCCAAGTTTTTTTAGCCTTGTATTCTAAGTAGCTCTCTAGAATTCCAGATAATAATACTGCTAACATACCTATTTCTTGATTAAGCAGCATGCAAGCATTCCCACACCAAATGCACCTAATAACATTTTGATAGGGTGCTGACGTGCGGCGTGAATTAGGATCACAGCATTTTCTCTTCCAATTCCAATTCCTTTATTCTTGATAGATTTTATTGCACTTGATAAATCATCTATTTGCTCAGATAAACCTTCCATAGAATGATCTTTTAAGCTACCTAGACGGTGTGTAAGGTCCTTTATATCTTCCTTTATACCTTCCATGTCTTCTTTAGCAGTGTTTTTTTCCATATCTTCTTTAGCAGTGTTTTTAGACAAAATATCCTTCATTTTTTACCTCATATTTTAAGTTGTTTAATTTAATTCATAGTTTTTCATTAGAAACAAGGCTTAAGATAACTCACCGCTATGTTTGAGTTTTTCTAATTCATTTTGTATCCAATTTTTATGGCGTTTTTCATCTTCCCAACCATCAGCAATTATTTTAGCTATTTTTTGATCAGAAGATTCCTTGACCCTTTTATTCATTCTTTCATAAGCGGTAACTGTATCCTCCTCATTACTCAACATCGCTTTTAAAATATCTTTATCTCCTATAAATGAAGCGCCTTCTACCTTCGCTTTCATCAACAAGTCTTTGGTTTTATCTGGCTCCGTAGGAGCAATTTCATTGTTCCTTGCCAAGAACGCAGATAGTTGCTTTATATGTTGATTATGATCGCCCTTAAATTCGTAAAATTTATCTTTATATTCAAGATTCTTTAGCTTTTCTATGGCAAGCTTATAAGTATCAACAGCATCATAATCTAGTTCTATTAATTCTTTTATTGCATCAATAAATTTAGTTTGGTTTCCAACATTCGTGACCATAAATTACCCTCCTTTTTTGTTATAATACTTCACTAACAACCCTAGCTAACTGCTTATCACAGAATACATTTTTCTAGATTTATAACTTATTTATATACCTATCCTTAAACCACAACTTATAATATGTGATCGGTAATGATTTTTACCGATTTGTTTTTGCATATTATCCAACTGTGATTTTGTTCTACCATAATCATGGTAGTTATAGGACAGATCAAATATCATCGTTTCATTCAAATCGAAAGTACTACCTACCCCCAACCTATAAGCAAAGTTATTTTTACCTTTTACCGTATAAACTTCTCGACTTAATTGATTATTATTAATTGATGAAATATCTAATCGGTCTTTGATTTTTGCAAATCCTATACCAGCACCTATGTAGGGATTAAATATACCTAAGTCGTTTATACCCTCGTAATATAAATTAGCAAAATATGCATCTATCAAAGGCTTTCGCTTTACTACATCTCTACTATTTGACATTTCTAATACTGGGTCCAAATGGTGAAACCAGACGATATCTGAGCGAAACTTATCACCAAAATTTACACCGAGCCCTACACCAGCACCAATTATTAAATTAGATGTGGATTTTAAATTTACTTTACCCCCCGTGATATTAGAACCATTTACTTTTGCAAAATGAGCCTGACCAGCATCTAGTCGTAAATAAGGTAAGCAAAGAGGATCAAAAAAAGATTCTTGTGAATATGCATTTGGTGCAGAAAAAATGAGCACACCTACCAAAGTTGATAACAATAAATTTAACTTTCTCCTGAGTTTATTCTTCATTTTTACCCTCCTTAAAATAATACAAAAAACTTGTTTTTCGGTATCAAATGGGAATAAGCCGACTTATGATTGAACACTCTAGAGTCTCATATCACACTATACCTACTGAATAGTGGCTCTTTGCCTTAAGCGGTTGGTGGTATAGTTCATATTTACTTGTCAAAATATAACCCCAGTTACAATATAAATCGCACTTAAATCCCCAAAAGTTAGGCAGCCTAAAAGACCTATAGATAATCACCAATTTAAAGTACCTAAGGTTTATTTAAACATACCTACGGTTTAAGTGTACCTCATCAACTTACCCCGAGTCAAATAGATATTTATATTAATTTTTTACTATAAAACTCAAAGACTTTGACTAGTAGGAGTAAATTAAGTATTTATTTGAATTTGTAACTAGGAGCTTTTGACCCGAATCTCCGCAATACATATAATACAATCAACTTATGGGAAAAATATAATTTTGTATAAGATTGCTTACCACACGCGACATCAGATCCAGAATCAAGCCAAGGATGACTGCTATTTGCTCTTGACGATTCGATAATATGACAACTATTTTTCCTAACAAACCACTGATTTTTTATCCATAGCTTAGGCTAATATAGCAAATTAGATTGGCGGTAAGAACAGTGGATATTTTTAGTAAGAATTAGAACGAAAGTCCGTCATCCTGAACGCAGATATCAGAATCTCTCAGACACCAAAGAAGACCCTGACACGTCCATGATGCTGATAATACTTACACTACATCACCTAAGCGCTTCTAACTATAAGAATAGACAAATAACCAATATTGCCATCATTTTCTTACTTCAAACTCAGGTTAATTTATTATACTTAGAAATTCGTAATACTTATACAAATGATAAGCCTAAGAAAGATCTTTTTCTATAATGGATAAGACCCAATCAAGGACTTTTGCTTCATCCTTAGAATTTCCTTCATATACATGTAAAGGCACTAGAGCTTCTCCTAATTTACTTTCAGGTTTAACTCTAATCTGAGTCGGATAAAACACATCAAAATGCTCACTTGGTGCACGATCTTTCTTGGCGTAAGAATAGATACCTTGAACAGCAGTAGGTCCACCAAGATGGACAACACCTGGAATTTGTTCCAGCTCTTTTACAAAATTCCAGCATGTGCTGCGACAAAAGCTATCCGTAAGTACATAGACCTTAGCTTTAAAAGGAGCGCTATCATCATTGGTATAAAGGTTCTCTTCATCCTCGTATATACTCCATTTTTTTATAAAAAAGTTATCTCCCTTTTTAAGAGATGCAGCATATGCTTTACTAGCCACAGGCCCATATATTGTTTGAAATTCTCCAAAATTCTCTTTACTAACCCTTAGTTTTTTTATCCATTGTTTATTGTAATCATGCTTCTCTCCTAGAGTCTTAATATAATTATCTCCCCATAAATTTCTGATAATAGGAACAGACCATTTTATTGCCCCACCTCTATTTCCCCGCATATCAAATAAAATATAGTCTTCTTTTGCTAAATCTTTCTTTAATACAGATAGCATGCCAGTAAAATATACCGACTCTTTACGAGTTGGGAAAAAACTTGGAATTTTTATCCACACACCGTTTGAAACCATTTCTACTTTAAATGACTCGTTAACTTCAGGCTGTCTCAGTTTTTTTACAGACACAAGAGCTTTGCCTGAAAGCTCTGTATACTTCAGTTCAATTGTTACAGGTTTATTATCATGAATAATTGTGACAGTTTTGGGGTCTGGTTTAAACCTATTACCATCAATTATAAGGGCATATACGCTTGCAGAAACTAGCGTTAATTCCGAGTCATCATTAGCATAAAATGGCCGCAAATAATCAGCATCATATTCTTCTATTTTAATATCATTGATATGCGTAACCCTATCCCCAACACTCACGTTTTTCAAATATTCAAGGGCTGGGTGTTTATAAAATATGTAATGTCCATCACCGTTTTTTGCACTCATAATACCAGGATACATCTCGGTGGGTAAAGGGATATATCCCCTAATACTAATATGAGATTGATCAAAACCATTAATAAAGTACTTCATTACATAATGACAATCATCTTTATCTCCAATTCCATCAATTAATTTTAAAGAATATTCATAACCATCTTTATACCACTTATGAAAATGTTGGTCCGTCTTATTAGCATATGGAGCTGAATTTTTTTGAAGTTGTAACCTAACGAAATCAAGATCTTTCTTACACAAGTCTTGAAACGACTTAACTTTAGACTTTTCCTCGGCGAGAACATATTGCAAAGGCAACAAACACATAAGCAATAATACAGTCAAGAATTTTACTATTTTCATAACGAAGGCAGGGTTAAAGTTTAGTTATTTTCAGAAATTATTCAGACTTATCAAAGTAGTCCTTACAATTTAAAAATTTTAAAACTATATAAACCAAATAACAATTAAAAGAATAGTTTTTGGACTAGAATTACTAAAAGCCTAGCAAAAAGAACAAACTACCTATCTCTTTCTTAAAAAATCTGGAGCCTCCTGCACTGAAGAAACCTTATCAGAAGCAGGGTGATGGGGCGTTTCAATATGATTATGCATAGTATTGTCACTTGTGGCCTCATTAGAATTTAATGAATTCCACATACGACGTAACAATGATTGTTGCGGTTTAGGGACGTAATTATTAGGCAAAGAAGATGTTACTACTACCTTTGTCGGCTGTTGTTGTTCTATTTTCCAGTCAATTTTCTGACCTATCTGTTCCAACTTTTGCTGAATCTCAGCTTCACTATCATTTATGATATCCTTATATTCATTATATGTTGGCGGTTGATGGTCATCTATGGAAGCGACGCTAGCTAAAGAATATTTATCATTAGCCACTTGAGTATTATCTTTTAACTCATCTTTCACTTCTGTGAAAGTATCTGTTGTTTTAACATAATTCATTTCATCATGCTCAATTCCTGTCGCAACAACGGATACACGGATTTTACCCTCAAGCTCTGAATTAAAAGTAGAACCAAATATTATATTAGCATCAGAATCCCCAACCTCTTCTCTTATACGATTTGCAGCGCTATCTACCTCATATAAAGTCATATCTTTGCCACCAGTAATATTGATTAAAACTCCACGCGCACCAAACATAGAACTTTGATCTAATAAAGGATTTGCAATAGCAGCTTCAGCAGCTTTAATCGCCCGCTCTTCACCACTTGCTTCGCCGGTTCCCATCATTGCCTTGCCCTTTTCACTCATCACTGTTTCTATATCAGCAAAATCAAGGTTAACGAGCCCAGGAGACGTAATTAAATCAGTTACTCCTCTTACACCAGCATGTAGGACTTCATCAGCCATTTCAAAAGCTTCCTGAAACGTAGTATTTTCATTTGCAATACGGAATAAGTTTTGATTAGGGATTACAATTAGTGTATCCACATGTTTTTGAAGTTCAGCAAGTCCACCTTCAGCAACTCTCATTCTCTTTGCGCCTTCAAACAAAAATGGCTTTGTCACTACGCCAACTGTAAGTATCCCAAGCTCTCTAGCAATTTTTGCCACTATTGGTGAAGCTCCTGTACCTGTACCTCCTCCCATGCCAGAAGTAATAAATACCATATTACTTCCCTCGAGGTATGACCGAATCTCGCTTTCACTTTCAAGAGCGGCGTTTTTGCCAACATCTGGTGAAGCACCAGCACCAAGACCTTTTGTCGATGATAACCCCAGCTGAATTTTGTTTAAGCTCTCAGAATTTTTTAAAGCCTGGGCATCGGTATTTGCTACAACGAAATTAGCTCCTTTTAAATTAGCTCTAATCATATTATTAACAGCGTTTCCACCTGCTCCACCAACACCAAAAACTGTTATTGTTGGCTTTAAGATAACGTTTTCTGGTGCTTTAATATCCAATCCCATAAGTTTTTCCTATACCCTGTACTTATTATATAATTTCTAATGAAATTATGATATACGAGAATATTTCAGGCTGCAATTATAATTCTAAATTTTACTCTAAAATTAGGAATTACGAACTCTAAAGGTGAAAATCATTTTTACTCTTATACTGTTAGTATTTTATTAACTTTCTAGATGTAAACTCTCCTAATATAGATAACGTGAAAATAATATTATAAACAAAAATATAGGATGAAACTTTATATCAAAGCACTATTAGATTATGAAAAAAATAACGACAGCTTTGAGTTGCTTTATAATTTTATGACTTTAAAACAATCTTATTTACTAAACTTATATTGTGATGGGAAGATTAATTTGCCTTCGTTTATTTTGCTAAAAAAACTAAAAGAAAAATACAGCGATTTGGCACGCTCCGATGAAGAATTAAATTCTCTCTTTGAAACCGCAATAGAGTGCTCAAAAATTTTTTACTCCCAAACATTAAAAATTATCGGCACAGAAAATATTAAGTTTGAAAATTTATTCTCTCAGCAGGCTCGGCCAATTGGCCAACAACTTATAAACCTTCTTGTAAGCATAAAATTTAGAATAAAATTAATCAAATTGAACAGAAATTCTCCTAAAAAGCCCGAGATATTGCATATTTTACAGAAAATCTCAATTCTCATAAATTACTTAAGAACAATATTTAATGGTGTATTGTATAGAGTCAGCTTACTTCAATCAACAAACTATAAATACACTCCCATTATTTATTTTATAAGTGTCCTACTTATTTTATCAACTATGTTGGTAACTGTTCACTATTTCATAAGCAGCCTATCTACGATACAAAGCACGGGCCTTGATATTATGTTCGGTATATTAATAGCAATAATCGCTATCTTATTTTACCCTGTTAGACACTTTGGTAAGACTGATATTAATGGCAAGGATATCCTAGCTTACAAATATAGAGTCTTTTTTAATAATACGTCCGACAAGAAAATGTACCAGTTATTTGCTCTACCAGACTCAAATATTTCTAGACAGAAAATTAGTCAAAGTATAGACTCTCCCTAGCCCAGGATGATAGTTCCTGTATAGGGCAAAATAATTTTCTCCAGCACGGCTATACATGAACCAAGAAGTTTCAATTTTTAGGCAACGGTTTCAATTAGTTCCCCTTATATTCGTTGTAGTTGGAACTGGTTTCTTAGTTTTATTAGGAAATTGGCAACTAAATCGTCTCAAAGAAAAAACCAATTTTATTCAATCAATAGAACACAACATTGCAAACCCTGCAAAATCAATTAATGAGATCAACTCAGGAAATCCAATCTACTCTAAGATCGCTATTTCTGGAAAGTTTCTGGCCCATAAAAACATATTCTTATATGGCAGAAGATCTGCTTCCCCAGAAAAAGATGGTTATTATTTACTTTCAGCCTTTGAAGCAACAAATGGTAAAATATATCTTGTTTCAAGAGGTTGGATTCCACAAAGCACAAAGAATAATCTAGAAGAGTTTGAATCAAAACAAATCTTCGATAAATTTGAAGCAATAATTTTACCTAGCGAAACTAAGCAATTCATTATCCCAGAAAATGATAAGAATAATAAAATTTGGTTTACTATAGACCTAAGCATGGCTCGCGAAGTTCTAGGAATAACTGAAGATAAATATTATCTCATGCAAATCCAAAGCAATACTTTACCAGAAGGAGGAAAACCTTTATCACCAGTCCATCTAAGTAAGGTAAGAAATGATCATTTAGAATACGCTATAACTTGGTATAGTCTAGCAGCGTGCTTACTGATAATGTTTTTTATCTATAGAAAAAAATTACCTTTATAACGACAGTTTTGGATAAGATGATCGCCTGATTCTGTACCGAGACTGTTACACAACCATCATCCTAAACTTGTTTCAGGATCTCCTTCTGTTGACCGAGATCCCTGATCAAGTCCTGGATGACTTTTACAAAACAAAAATACTCACTTCTTATAGTAAATATTTCCTAAGAATTCAAAACTATAATTGCAATAATACTTGATTCTGCAGCCGAAATAATTCACTACACCCATCAGACGCAATCTTAAGCATTTCTAGTAACTGCTCAGTGGTAAAGTCACTTTCTTCACCAGTACCTTGAATTTCTATCAAGTTACCTTTCTGATTAAATACAAAATTAGCATCAACTTCTGCTGCGCTATCTTCTGCATAATCTAGATCCAACACTGCCTTACCTTTGTATATACCACAAGAAATCGCTGCAACTTGTGCAATCAATGGATTGGTCCTAATTATCTTTTTATCCATCATTGTCCGAATTGCAAGATGAAGTGCTACATAACTTCCTGTGATAGCTGCTGTCCTGGTACCACCATCAGCATTAACTACATCACAATCTATATAAATTTGTCTTTCCCCAAGAACTTTTAAGTCTACTGCAGCTCTCATCGATCTACCTATTAATCTCTGTATTTCCAGAGTACGCCCTCCTTGCTTACCATTTGAAGACTCACGTTGCATCCTCTCTTTGGTCGAGCGTGGAAGCATACCATATTCAGCAGTAACCCAACCGTTACCTCTACCTTTTAGAAAACGGGGAACTGACTCATCAATACTAGCTGAACATATCACATGTGTATTGCCAAATTTGACTATACACGACCCTTCTGCATGCTTGAGAATTGATGGTTCTATAGATATTTCTCTAAGTTGATTAAATTTTCTGCCTGATGGTCTCATAAAATTATTTATATTTAATCTTGAATTATGGATATCTCTAACTATATTTAGTTTTGTATATTTAAAGACATAAAAAAATAAAGATAGATATTTTGACATGGAAAAACAAGAAAAAGAATCTAATCTAGATCAAAACCAGGAAAGAATCACAAAAAATGAGCAAAATCATGAGCCTAGTAATAATGAAACTCAGATTGAACATCTAGCAGAAATACAAATTTTACAAGAAAAAATTGACCATCTCCAAGATAAACTTCTTCGTCAACTAGCAGAAACTGAGAATATCAGGACACGTTCTGCAAAGTTGATAGAGGAAGCAAAAGATTATGCCATTTTTGGTTTTTCTAGAGACTTAGTTCCAGTAATGGACAACCTATCACGAACATTAGAGCATTTACCAAATAATCTAGACGCAGATACTCAAAACGTTGTAGAGGGCATTAAAATGACTAAGAAAGAATTGGATAGTGCATTTAAGAAACATGCATTAGAGCTAATTCAGCCGCACTCTGGAGATAAATTTGACTATCACTCCCATCACGCGATTTCACAGATGATGACAGAAGAGCAAGAACCAGGTACTATTGTCACTACTATGCAAGTTGGTTACAAAATTAAAGATAGGCTAATCAGACCGGCGGCTGTTGCGGTAGCCAAAAAACCTCATTCTGTTAAAGAACATTTAGATGAATAAAGAAGATAACTACAAACTAAAATATCAAAATCTAAACATCTCATATTTTTTGGGATGTTTTTTTCTCATTGTATCTACACTTCTCTTCTCTAATAGTAATTGTTTTGCTCAAACACACGAAATTTCAGAAATTTTTATAGAAGCAACAGGTAACAACAAACATGAAGCAAAAATAAAAGCTCATGAACAAGGTATGCTACGCTCACTTCTTCTACTGACAAACAAACTAAATTTACCAACTGATAATATTAGCCAAATACCATACTACAAATTAAAATCAGTCTTTAAGCCAATATTGGTACAAAACGAGATAAGCTTAGTTGAAAAATATAGTGCAATCGTCACTTATTCCTATGATAAAGAGAAGCTATATCAGTTAATTCTTGAGTATGGCGATACCAAAATAAATGACCAATTTTATGAGTTCGTAGTTATACCAGTTTTCAAACAGCGCAAAACAATGAATATATGGGAAGACGACAAAAGATGGAACGATCATTGGTCAAAATCTCGTAAAGTCATGGGTTCTCATAAAATTTTCTACCCAACAAAAAATCTCTATTTGACAAAAAAAATAACTCAGGAAAATTTGTTTGATCTAAAACTCGAAGAGTTCGTTAACATATTTCATAATGTCCTTTTTAAAAACGTCATGATAATTACGGCAGAGTTTTTTACAAATCGCAAAACATCTGAAAGCGTTATGCAGGTAAAGAAATACATTCTACGACCAAATAGTCTAAAGCCAGAAGTGATTGAAGAAGAGTATAGTTTAAATAGGCTAGAAGATATTCCTCATACCGTAGATACAATAATCGATAAAATGATTGATGATTATGGTGTGATTCGCGATAATCTTCCCGATGACCAAACTAAGCAAGGAGAAGACCAGGTCGAAGATGAAGAAGCAAAAAAGCCTATTATTATGAACTTTGATATGTTTGATAAAGATGAGTTAAGCTTGGTAATTTCAAAGCTTGAAAAAGTGGATGAAATTGAGCGTTTTGCAATAGAGCATGACTATAACACAAGATATAAAATACTAATCTATACTTCTGCAGATGAATACCAACTAGCTGAAGGCCTTTACTTAAGGGGTTTAAGTTATAAAATCCATGGAGATTTATATAATTTAATTGATATTAAGAAAGGAAGTTGATTTACCTAGTAAAATTAACTTTACCTTAGCATTATTGGCTGATGACGGGTATTAACCAACTCCAACTATGGATAAGATAAATATTAGATTTAGTGATGTCCGGCAAGAAATATAGTCATACCGGTCTTGATCGGGTATCTTGTCTCCCCGCCAAAATTGATAAGAATCATGTGATTTAAAAAAATTTCACAAAAAAGGTAGATTTGGGAGTTTATCGATTGATATTTTTTGATAAATTTTACGTAGAGTTTTGGTCAAAATTTGGAGTTTTTGAACTTTAGACAAGTAGAATGGTTAACGAATTTACCTGTAATTC
>NZ_JARJFB010000054.1:0-11043 GCF_034554655.1 Candidatus Megaera venefica | reverse complement strand
GGCCTGCCTTGCCAAGCTTTAACATCGTCCATGACATCATCAGTAATTCTACTAACAAGGCTTTCGCTAATGTCAGCCCCGTATAGTTCCTGAATCTGAAGTTTAATATCTGATAGACTCATTCCTTTGGCGTATAAGGATAGAATTTTTTGATCTAAACCTTCAATTCTTGTTTTTCTTTTGGGAATGATTGCAGGTTCAAACTCAGCATCTCTATCCCTTGGAACGTCTATTGTAATAAGGCCATTATCAGTGATTAGATTCTTTTGAGATACACCGTTACGGGCGTTATTAGAAGTGATAATACGATCGTATCTGTCATAACCTAGATGATTATTCATCTCTGCCTGTAAAGCTTTTTCCACAAGACGTTTTGTTAGTTGTTTCAATAACCCGCCTTTGCTTAAAACATTCGATAGATCTACTTCTTTACTTACCAGTAAATCTATCGCTGCGGATATAGCTTCATTATTCTTATTATTGATAGTGTTTTTAGTCATATTTTATTCCTCTTAGTTATATTAATTGATTATATAACCTATAAGGAATTTACACACTTAGATGGACAGACCCCCTTTCCCTCCCAAAATTAATCTATTAATATTTGCGATTAAATTACTCATTTCTTAAAAATTTATCTATTGCTACCAATATATATATTATTTTTATCATTTCTGCGACAAAAATTACTGGCTAATTTATTACGAACTCTATGGATTACCCTGAACTTTATTCAGAATCTCCTTCTGTCGCCTGAGATACCCAGTCAAGCTCGATATGACTGATTTTTTGCGTAGATTTGGTTATCCTGAACTTTATTCAGGATCTCCTTCTGCCTCCTGAGTCCTGGATGACTGGCATTATTATACTAAGCTCCTAGGATTATTTTTTCCCAGAAGCCATAGTCACGTATTTGCTAGGCCCCTTTTTATATCTCCATTTTGTATTTTCGCTTCTTAACTTAACGCTCGCAACTCTTCTCACTTCAAGAACCTCTTTATCTTGAATAATTGGATCTATTTCCATTTGAGCGAGGTTAGTATCAGAAAGCTTAACGTATTCATCATTTAAAGCTTTTAATCTCTCTGGTGAAGCCAAGTAAGCTAACTCAGCTTTTAATAAGTGAATTTTATCAATTTCGTCTTGGACTTGGTTGTTAACTTCTGTTAGCTCGCCCTTAATACTCATGACATTTTCTTTTATATTAAATAATGCATATATGGACATTAAACACACTATGAAAACTATGTATATCGGCGATTTCTCAAGTAACATGGTTACCTCTTATTTTTTCAGCCACTCTTAGCTTGGCAGATCTGGACCTTGGATTATCTTGAACCTCAGCACGCGAAGGAACCAAAGGTTTTTTAGTAATAATTTGGAGCCATTTTCCCTCGGGAAAATTATTTATTTCTTTTGAGTATTTTGATTTAGCAATTTTTTTTACAGAACTTTCCTTAAAGAAATTTTTAACAATACTATCTTCAAGAGAATGAAACGAAACCACTATAATTCTACCACCTGGCACTAATAGACCTTCGGCATTGGCAAGAAATCTTTCCAAGGCCCCGAGCTCGTCATTAATATATATCCTGATAGCTTGAAAAGTTTTTGTAGCAGGATCTATTTTTTCGGAGCGATAATGCTTAGACTGACGAACAATTTCAGCTAATTTCAAAGTTGTATCAATACGATCTGTCTGGCGATAATAAACAATATTTTTCGCGATAGCCCTTGATTGCACTTCTTCACCATATTTATATATGATGTCAGCTATTTCTTGTTCAGAAGCAGTTTCCAAGAACTCTGCTGCACTCATGCCAGTAACACTCATTCTCATGTCGAGTGGACCATTTTGCATAAAAGAAAACCCTCTAGCAGCCTGGTCTACTTGCATTGAAGAAATTCCTAAATCAAGTACTACTCCATCAAAATTTTTACCCTGTAGCCTTGAAGCTACTTCTGAGAAGTTTGTTTGAATAAAATTAAATCTATCGCCATAGTCCGAAGAAAGGTCATTGGCAAACTTTATTACAGTTGGGTCCTGATCAATGGCCGTTACGTAACAATCACCCTTTGATAAAATTGCTCTCGTATAGCCGCCAGCACCAAAGGTGCAATCGAGATATCTACCACCATCTTTTATGGATAAATACTCAATAACCTCATTAAGCAACACAGAACGGTGGGGAGAATTTGACCTATTTTGTACTGTTTCACTTAAATCCATTATCTATTCCCCTGAACCATAATGTTTATTTTTTAAGATAGACCTATTGTCCTGAGCAATTAATCGCGCAGACTTTAAATATTTTTCAAAATTCTCAGGATGCCATATTTCAAAAACCAAACCTTTTCCAACAAAACACGCCTGCGTGGTAACGCCAATTTGAGCGGTTAAATGAGAAGGTAGCGTAACTCTACCCTCGTTATCAAATTGAAGCTGGATAGCCTCACCAAGAACAATAGTTTCAAAAGCATCTCTTTCATCTGAATACGGGTCAAGGCTTTGAATGATACGGCTTAATTCCTCAAGATGAGACATACTGCATGCCTCAATACAATTATTTTTAAAGGATGGATAAACGATAATACCGCTAAAATTTTCTTGCCCAAGAGCAGCTCTGTAACTCGCGGGGATTGATACTCTACCCTTCGTGTCAATTTTATTTACATACTTAGAAAGAAAAATATTCATATTTTATATATTGCCGCAATAAGTATGGCGTATTACGCCTTGAATATAATTTAACACAAAATTTGGTAAGAAATGGGTTAATATGGGATTTTATGGATCTAGATGGAAAATAAAGCCAAATTTTTATAGAGTCAAGTGATATTTAGGTAACAAGTTGCTAGTTACGAAGAAATTTATTACCTTTTTATACCAATATTTTTTAATAGAAACTCTTTGTGATATAGTAGGATGAGTAACAAAATTAACTTAACGGTTTTAAATTTATGGACATATTACTACTTTCAATAAGTGCTCTAGCCATAATAGCACTAATATTCATGATAAAAATCGTACCTCAGCAGCAAGCGTGGGTCTTGGAAAGGCTTGGTAAATACGACAAGGTTCTTGAACCTGGTCTTAATATAATCGTACCAATTATTCAGAGAGTAGCTTACAAACACACCCTAAAGGAGCAAGCAGTTGATGTTCACGCACAAACAGCGATCTCAAATGACAATGTTACTCTCCTTATAGACGGCGTATTATACGTCAAAATTATTGACGCTGTTGCAGCTTCGTACGGTGTCGAAAATCCATATTATGCAATCACTCAGCTAGCTCAAACCACTATGCGTTCTGAAATAGGAAAATTAAAACTAGACAGAACTTTTGAAGAAAGAGAAACATTAAATCATGCTATTGTCTCTTCAATTAACCAAGCCGCTACAAACTGGGGAATCCAATGCATGCGTTATGAAATAAAAGATATTCAGCCACCTACTACTATCCTAGAGGCTATGGAACTGGAAGTAGCCGCAGAAAGACAAAAACGCGCAAGAATAATGGAATCAGAGGGGCATAGACAAGCTCAAATAAACGTTTCTGAAGGTGAAAAAGCTCAGGTTGTCCTTAAGTCAGAAGCCGCTTATACCGACCAAGTAAATAGGGCAAAAGGTGAAGGGGAAGCGATATTATTTGTAGCCGAGGCGACCGCTAAAGGGATTAGCATAGTTGCTAGCGCAATCAAACAGGATGGCGGTCAAGACGCCGTATCTCTGAAAGTTGCCCATCAATACATAGAAGCATTTAGTAAGTTAGCTAAAGATTCAAACACAATTCTGTTACCAGCAGACTTGGGATCTCCAAGCAGCGTAATTGCACAAGCTATGACTATATTCAACAATGTAAAAACATCTACCGGCAAAAAGTAATCCTAACCGCTTATAGTCATACCGAACTTGGATCGTTATCTCATAAAACAAAAGAAGCTACCGGGTCAAGCCCGGTATGACTGTAACCGGTATAACCGTGTAATATACATGTGACCTTTACCACTTATGCTTAAGAGTTGTTTAGTTAGTTAAACATTCGAAACTTTATACACAAAACCATTTACATATATTTATAATATGATTTATGATTGTTTGAGTAAGTTATATAGTAAATTAAGCATTCAAACTCAACAAAACTAAATTATTATTCATGAAAGAAATTGTACTAACTGTTCCAGAGCACGCAAAAGAATTTATTCAGTCGTCAATAAGATGGCATCAAATGATCTCCTCTTTTAAAGAGGATACACCTAATAACGAAATACATGTATTGCTAAAGGAAGAACATTCTCATGCAACTGAGCAGGAGTTATATTCAGGCGTTAATTTATATGGACTTAACGAACAAGTTGCACTTTCTCCTAAAGGGCTTGCGCATATAGCAAAATCTGCAGCATCACAAGAATCGGTGTTTAATTATGTTATGTCTATACAAAACAACCTTATACAAGAGTCCGTTCTTGAAGTGTTTAATGATGAAGGCATAAAGTCTAATTTTGATTTTTGGTTCGATACCCTACCAACAGCTAGATCTTTAGAACTTATGATCGCAATGGGCTCCAATCCGTCCTCGGCACTTAGCCATATTATGAGTTATTATAATATCGAACGCGATAAAGAATGTACCGATTTAATTCAGATTGCTCTTAAAAATGGAACAAACGCCTCACTCCCAAATCTTTATAGCATTCCAAGTTTTTTGCCAACTACTGCAATTGATTTACTTATAGAGAATGGACTTACGCTTGCAAGTGTTTTCAGGGCGTCAACCGAGAGCAGCACCCCTGCAGGTCAATTACGTCTGCTAAAAATTGTACAAAAACATGGTTTTAGTATAAAAGACTTTGACGATAATTATTTTCCTTCCCTTAATAATTTTACCGCCGATTTTATA
This sequence comes from Candidatus Megaera venefica, assembly GCF_034554655.1. Taxonomy (NCBI): domain Bacteria; kingdom Pseudomonadati; phylum Pseudomonadota; class Alphaproteobacteria; order Rickettsiales; family Rickettsiaceae; genus Candidatus Megaera; species Candidatus Megaera venefica. The sequence goes on along the minus strand of NZ_JARJFB010000054.1, from coordinate 6,140 downwards.
GATCTACTTATTGGTAATAATATTGTACCCGTACAAAAGATCTTGCAAAAAATTATTCAATTAACTCCAAATGAATATAGCCAAGAAAAAGGTGAATTTATCAAGAGCCAGAGTTTAATAGACAAACAAGAGTCACTTATTAAACATATAGCATCAAAAGGAGCTGAGCTTCAAAAAATTACTTTTTGCATGCCAGAGTTTGTACAAAATCATTTGCAACTAATTATAGATTTGTGCGGTGATTTTAACTCTTTTCCTTGGAATCTGGAATCTCTTACAAAAGAACAAATAGAACTACTTGTAGAAAAAGGTTTAGACCCAAATACTTTAGCAAAAACTATATATGATCTTGCACTACCAAAACATAACCATCAAATAAATACGTTTGAAACGGCTACAATTAATATCCATTTTGAAGAATTAGTTGCAATAGCAGTTAGGTACGACTTAAAACTCAACGATTACTTCATAGAACAGCTATCAAAGAAAAGCTACTATACTTCTCCTTCCGGAAAAATGGTACCTATAGCTCCTAGTGTCGAAATTTTAAAATTACTCAATAAATCAAAATTGATTAATGCTGATATTATATTCCAATATGCCATTGAATATAATGATCTAGATTTGCTAAAAGACGCTATCAAGGAAGGAGCATCAATAGATAATGCTACTGAACTGCTAAATCAGTTGATCTCAGGTGGCAACCATAAGTTCGCTGAGTATTTCGTTACGGCATTAGGTATCAGTACTATTGACCCTAGAGCTTATATAACTGGTGTATTAAGCTTTAATGTAAAAATTTCACAGGATATGATCACAAAATTTGCACAATTTTTTGACAGAGTAGCTTGTATGGAATTAATGCGAGCAGCAGGAGCATCTATAAGTAATATTACAATTGTATCGGATATATATGATTTATATTGCGCATACGGAAAAAATAGCTCGGACTTATCCCCATTCGCAAGAGAGGTATTAAATCCTGATATCGAACTCACAGCAAAGCAACTACATGGTCAAGATTTTACAAATAAATGGGGTTACTCCGCATTACAACTTGCTATACTCGCAAAAAAACTAACATTAGCAGATGAACTAATCGACGCTGGACATGACATCTATCAAGCAAATAATAACAAAACTTCAACAATTGATTTATTCAATATAATTACCAGCTTTAATTCAGAAGAACCAACTAAAGAATCCGAACAATTAGCTAATAAAATCGCGTCTCAATTGAAAGATATCGATATTGTTGACAAAGAAAACGGAGAAAGTTTAGCGGATTTGCTAATTTCTACTGGTTCTTCTGTTGCTGAACGCATTATTGAATTGTCAAACGATCCTTTATTTGCTTTATATAAGGAGAGCGTAGATTTAAATAACTTATTTAAAGATAATTTAACTCACATTGCAATCAGTAACGGAAATGATTTTTGGTCAACTGGCGCTTGGTCGGTAGCTAGACTGCTCATGCAAAATTATCCAAACGTTGTATTTCATCTTATTACACTTGAGATGGTAGACAAGGCCGGAGTGGATTTCCTTGATCAATTCGACGCATTTATTAACCCTGGTGCAGGCGATAGCTATCCTGGTCACAAAACTTTTAAACTTGAAGATTGCCCACTAATACATCCTATCGAGAAACTATACCAGATTGTTTTAACAAAGGCCGCAGACAAAGCAGCTCCGTATGTTGGTATGTGCGCTGGTGCACAACACCTAGTATTAAACTATAAAGGCACATTAGCACCGTTAAAAGGCTATGACCATGGCCAACACACTATCACCTATCTTAAAGGAACTCTTCCTTACTACATGGTCCTGACTAAAGAACAACAATCACAAATGCTAAAGACAGGAGTGTTTCCTGAAATTACATTTAAAAGCGACACGGCGCACCATTATGCAGCAGTTAGCGGTAATTTAGGCAAGTTAACCCTAGGAGCTATATCTGAGAGCGGCGTCCCCATGTCATATTCTTCATCTATTCATTTTGCTACTCAGTTTCATCCTGAACATTTTTATTGTAGAAAAGACGAAAGCTCTATAAATCAAAAAGCGTGGCTGAATAACTTTGTTGAACTGGCAATTATGAATCACAATGGCGAAGATATCCTGGGACATATGAAGTCTATACAAGATCAGATGCAGAGCTTATTAGGTCAAGTTGCTGATGAATCTACAATTGATGTCTAGCAAAATAGTGTAAATATTAGGGTATAAAAAATATTTTATACCCTATGCATGAATTAGACGGCTTAACAAAGCCAAAAGATATCTTCTAAGTAATAAATTTATTTAATTTTCTCAACTCACAAATTTGTAGATAATCTAAAAACACCTATAGCATAGCCCGAAGTCCTTCTCGAAATGTAGGATATTTCAATTTAATATGAAGCTTGTCTTTAATTTTAGAATTACTAATCCTCTTATTATCATTGTAAAATTCTTTTGCCATCTCTGATAACTTGGCTTCTTTTATATCTATAATTGGAGGTGGAATAACTCCAAGCAGCTCGGCAGCAAAATTATTAACTTCAAAAGTTGGGCATGGTTCATCATCAGCAACGTTATATATTTCTTTTATACTCTCAAGCATAGCTGCAGCCACAATTATTCTTGCTATATCCTCTACATGAATTCTAGAAAAAACTTGCCCCTCTTTAAAAATCGACCTAGCTTGACCGGCTCGTACTTGATCAAGGGCATTTCTTTCTGGTCCGTAAATCCCTGCCAATCTAAAAATATTCACATTAGTTTTATATTTTTTACCAAACTCTAACCACTCCGTTTCAGCCCTTACCCTTTGCTTTGCACGTTTACTTGATGGTAGCAAAATAGATTCTTCATTAATGAAAGCGCCATCATGATTACCATACACAGCTGTAGAAGATAAATAACCAATCCATTTCAAATTTTTTGCTAAAGATAAAATATCCGAAAAATCCGCAAGGACGACATCTCCGTTCTCATCTGGTGGTATCGAAACTAAAATATGGGTAGCAGTTTTAATTTCGTTTGTTATCTGCTCTCTATCATATGGAATAATAGCTGCGTTTGTATGGTGAGACTTACTTGAAGTGCCTACAACTCGCCACCCATTTTGGCTGATTAAGTTTGCCACGTGCGATCCAGTATAACCGTAACCCAAAATCAAAAATGTATTTTTCATAAAAATCACTAAATAAAATATCCCGAAATAAAATCGACAGTTGAAGATAATTATATTACAATATCGCTGATTATATAAAACTATTGAGCAAAAACCTGTGAGTATTTTTAAAGCACTAATTCTAATTTTCATATTACTTTTATCTTTACCTATAAAAGCTGATCATCAATATAATCTTATAGAGAGAGATGGCCATAAAATTCATGTAGTGATTATTGATCCAAAAGAATATAAAGCTTCATTAGTCGTTGCTCATGATCAAGTTTTTGGCCGCGAAAGAGTAGGAGAAATTGCTAAACGCGAAAATGCACAAATTGCGATTAATGCCGGTTTTTTTGAAATTGGTGACAATCAAGACGGACGACCAACTGGAACCCTAGTCAGCAATGGTGAGGTTTATGGAATGCGAGTAACTGAGCATGCGTGCTTAGTAAAAAACGTTGATAAGTTTTCTGTTGAGATCGTCACCCCATCTCTTGAAGTGTCTATTGCAAAAAAAATTATAAAGCCCAATAAGTTTAACAGGTTTGCTAAAGGCAAAGATGTGTTTTATTTCAATCGTAACTGGGGACCAAGTACCTTAAGTTCTTACAGTGACAGAAAAGAGGTAATTATTAATCGTGAATTTAAAGTTCATGAATTATCTATGCATGGAAATAGCAAAATTCCTGAGGGAGGGTATGTCCTTTCGTTTCCAACTGTTTATGATTTGAGTGAAATAAAAGTTGGACAAAAGGTTCAATTTACATGGACACCAAATCATTTTGCTAAATCAGATAATTTTTCCGTTATGGGTCTACCATCTTTAATTATTAACGGTAAAACACGAGAAAATCTTTCAAACGAAGAAAAACATGCCAGGACAGCATTCGGCATAAAAGAAGATGGAAATATAGTAATTGTTCTTGCTGAACATGTTTATAGAAAAGAGGCTTCAAGCGTTACCTTCAGTGAAGTAAAAAAAATAATGGATAAAAAAAACATTTCTATAGTTGATATGAAAGTAGCCGATATGAAAAAAATCATTTTTGATGATTTAAATACCGATAGCAAATCAGTTGGCCTTACAATGCTTGAATTAGCAAATTTTATGAAGGAAATGGGATGTTACGAGGCTATTAACCTTGATGGTGGGGGATCTTCAACCATGTATGTCGATGGAAAATATATAAATGAATCTTTTGGCGACAAGGACGAAGCTGAAGGACAGAAATTAGTCCGACCTATTTCAGATGCAATAGTGTTTAAACTACGCTAATATACTTAATCTCTCAAATTTTGTTCTATGAGTTTGTTTTAGTTCTCGATACAATACGTTCCGACACATATCCCAGGCTTGAACCTGGATCTACTCATGCCTTACTAGATACCGGATCAAGTCCGGTATGACGACTCCTTTTTTCGTTTAGTATGACACAATTCTGTTCAGGATAATTTTCTGGCAGCCCCTTAATTCAACCTAATTTTTGCCTAACTATTTACCTCATCATATCAAACTCATGTTACATAATAACAAATCAACCTTATGGTAATTTTTGTTCCTTTGAGGAACTTATCGTTCAGAAATACCATACCAATTTACAATTTATATTAAATTATAATTAAAATATCAATTATGCAACAAAGATTATGCTTTCTTAAAGAATCCCTTCTTTTCTGGGGTTTTCTGCAATTCAGTCTTTTCGGTTTCCATTTTTTCTATTCTATTATTTAGATCCCCCAACACTACCCAACAGGCATTGCTTTTTTCTTAAAATTTTATTAATAAACTACCTCTTATCTGTCTATTCCCTTCAACTATCATTTCGCTAACTTCCTTCTTAAAATTTTCGAATAAATTTTCAATTGATTCTATATGTATATATCTATTAATTATACTTAAGGATGTGACATCATCTTTTTGGTCAATTGAGTTATTATTTTACAGAGTTTGTTTCATCTAGGTTCTTATTTTATTTTTAGTAATACTAATTTTCCATAAGCAAATTGATGAGATTCTTATGGTTTTGCAATTTCTTCTTAAACTTCGACAATTCTTCACTTGACTCCACTTGAGAATTATCTAAGGTACTGATTGCACTAAATCCTTAATTGACTCCCTACAACACTCCACTGTTCGAGAGACTCTTAATCATTAGTTCTTTGATGTGATGCATTTCGTGTTCAATTTATTCGATGTGTTGTTTGATGGGGTCCAACAATTCGTTGCCGGTTATGCGGGCTATCTATTGGATTAGGGAGGAAATTGATAGCAATAATTTCTCCTTTTCCACGTATTTGTCAACTACAAGATCGTGATTTGAATTACGACGAGAGGCAGTATCAAGATGTCTTCTATTGAAATACTAGATTATATTAAGAATGTACTCTTTCCACAGCCATCTCGACCTTTGTGTCGAAATCAATGTCAGGATTAATCATATATAATTAAATGTAAAATGAGGATATTGACAAATAATTATTAACCTTATCAACTCAACATTCATAATCATTAATCAAAATTACTAAAACTCAGGAGAAAGAAAAAGAATAATTAGCGATAAGAATATAGAAATTAGAAGAAGAATTAATAGAATCAAGATTGTTTTAAAATAGAGTGAATAAGCAACTTCAAAAAGAAAATGATCGATTGAAAGAAGAGAATGATCGATTGAAAGAAGAGAATATTAAATTGAAAGAATAAAATATACAATTAGTGTAAAATTAATAGGAAATGGAAATAGTATTAAAGGAATACTTAGACTTAAATCAACCTTTAGATACATCAATAAGCAATAATAATAGAAGCAATAATATGAGTAATAATCATGATGATTATATATAGCAAAAAGTATGTCAGCATAAGTAGAATATAATAAATCTAGAATTTCAATCATCAAAAATAAAACCTCATTTGTGGAGGAATTTTATATAATTTCTGTTCCAGAGAAAAATATCAAATAACCTTCTAAACCTGAAGTAT
>NZ_JARJFB010000053.1:0-11044 GCF_034554655.1 Candidatus Megaera venefica | reverse complement strand
GATATAACGCTGTATCGGTGATAAAAAATAGAATTTTATATCCAGCTGATCGAAAAACTAATGCTATAATAGACAAGATAAAAATAGGCCTTTGTGATAAAGAAGAATTAACTGAGGTAAATGTAAATCTTTTTGGGAGGACATTAAGTTTCCCTCAAGGCCATAAAAATACACTGATAACTAATTTTAAAGAGCTGTTTGAACGATCTATTGGATATGCTGATTATGTAAACCTAACAGAGCAGTTTAAAATTATTGTAGTTGAATCGGTAAGAAGAATTAATGAAGATGAAACTGATATAGCAACACGTTTTATAAATTTTATTGATAATGCTTATTTCAATAAGGTAGTTTTATTCATGGAGATTGAATGTTTGCCAGAAGAAATTTATCCTTTTAGCAAAAAGAAAGGGGAGTTTATTAGGACTGTCTCTAGGCTTGCCGAGATGAACTCTGATGAATATTTGCAGTAAGGGTAAATAGAAAAAACTTAATAAACCATATAAAAATTATGATGAATTTTGATAAACCTAAATTTATTACTTTTGAAGGAGGAGAGGGTAGCGGAAAATCTACGCAGAGCAAAATGTTGTATGAATTTCTTTTGTCTAAAAGAATAAAAGCTATTCATACAAGAGAAGTTGGAGGTACAATAGAGGCAGAAAAAATACGGCATTTATTGGTTTATTCTGAGCTTCTGCCAATGTCTGAATTGCTATTAGTTATGGCAGCTCGTTATGAGCACCTAAGTAAAGTTATTATACCATCTATGCTAGATGGGTTTTGGGTTATATGCGACAGGTTCATAGATTCCACGGCGTGTTACCAATCAGGAGAATCTGGGTTAACAATAGAAGATATTTTTGAGTTGCATGACCACTTAATGAACGTGAGTTATGAAGACGAAGCCAAAAATACCTGGTCTAAAGCTATTATGCCAGATCTTACATTCTTTATGGATATCCCGCCAGAAATTGGTTTAGAAAGGGTTGCTACGAGAGGTGATGCAAACAAGTTTGAAGCTAAAAACATGGCATTTCATCGTAATATTTACGAAAGATTCAAGTCCATTGCCGCGATGCATACTGATAGAATTGTTCCGATCAATTGTGTGAACAAAACGGTTGATGAGATACATAAAGTAGTGATTGATAAAATTTTTTATTAGGTAGTTATTGATTCGAGGTTAAAATTAATATGACTAGAAAATTATCTTGGTTAATAGAGTCTTTGCATGTTAATGAAGAAGGGGTTGTTTATGATAGGGATGATCTGCCGGTAGAGTTATATAATAAAACTAGCGGCGGTTATGGTTGGATTCATTTAGACGGCACCTCATCAGACGCAAAATCGTGGCTAAAAAACAGCTCTGGTATCGATGAAATATGGGTTGACGCACTACTTGCAACTGAAACACGTCCAAGGCTAGTAAAAATAGATGATAATACTATATTCATAAATTTAAGAGGTATCAATTCTTTTAACAAGGAAGAGCCAGAGGATATGATTTCTATCCGTCTATACGTTACTAAACAACAAATAATTAGTGTAAAGCTCAGAAACTTAAAGGCGGTTACTAAATTAAAAATGGATTTTGAGAGTTCAAGGGCTCCTAAGACTACATTTGAATTTTTACTTACTTTAATCGAACATATAAACGAAGAAATTGAGTCTACCATCGCTGATATATATGAGGCTATAGACGATCTAGAAGAGATGGTTTTAATAGAACATGATAAGGATTTTAGACAAAATGTTATTGACGTTAGAAGACAGGTGATTATTTTTAGACGATATTTCTTTCCTAATTTAGACACGCTGCAACAATTAGCAGCTATAGAGGGTTTTTTGGAGTCAGGTGCTGATAATGCAAGTAATTTATCTGAAAGCTGCCATAAGATGACTAGGTTTATCGAAGAGATAGTATCTATTAGAGAAAGAGCGCAAGTTATCCATGAAGAGTTAAACAACCACCTAACTGAGAGGTTAAGTGCAAGTACGAATAAATTATCGGCTATAGCATCAATTTTTCTTCCTATGAGCTTTGTCACCGGCTTATTTGGTGTGAATTTAGCAGGGATACCTGGAGCTGCTAGCGATAAATCATTTCCAATCTTTGCCGGTACTATATGCGCAATTTTGATTATTCAATTTGTAATATTAAAGTGGAAAAAATGGTTCTAAAGCGCTTATTTACTGTTATCGTAATTTTATCCTTAGTAATTTATCTTATTTTACTATACAACAGAGATCGTTCAGGAACTTCTATAAAACAAGGAGATGAGATGATAAAAGAAGATGATTTAATTTCTAGGGATGTATTATTTGGTAATCCAGATCGAATTGCTACTAGAATTAGTAAAGATGGAAAGCTTATCAGCTATATAGCTCCAAAAGATGGAGTATTAAATATTTGGGTTGCACCAATTGATAAACTACAAGAAGCCAAAGTTATCACTAACGAGACGCAAAGAGGAATTAGAAGTTATTTTTGGGCTAATGATAATAGCCATATAATTTATGCTCAAGACAAAAAGGGTGATGAAAATTGGCGCTTATACTCTGTTAATGTTACCACTAATGAACAAAAAGATTTAACGCCTAGTGATGGGGTGCGAGCATCAGTTTTAAAGCTAAGTGATAAATATTCAAATGAGATATTAATTCTGATAAACAACAGAGTGCCAGAGTATTTCGATATTTATAAAGTAAACATAGACACAGGTAAACGCGATCTAGTATATGAAAATACTGGTCAATATGCATCTTTTATTGCCGATGATGATTTTAAAATACGTGTCGGTTATAAAATGCTTCCAAGTGGTGAGGGGGAAGTTTATCTTTTTGAAAATGGCAATATTGAAAAAGCTGAATTATTTCAGAAAATTTTAATTGAGGACATGTTAACTACCAACCCACTTCATATTTCAAGTGATGGGATGAAATTATTTATGACCGATAGTGTTGGAAGAAATACTGCAGCTTTGATGGAGGTAGATCTTGCCACTAATGCAAGAAAAGTAATATATGAAAATGAAAAAGCAGATATTGATGACTACTTAGTTGATACTAAGTCTAAGATGATCCAAGGCGTTGCAACTAACTATTTACGCAAAGAGTGGACAATTATTGATTCTAAAATCGCCGCTGACTTGGAGTATCTTAAGACAATTGAAGATGGTGATCTTGAAATTTTATCTAGAACATATGAAGATGATAAATGGATAGTGGTATTCTCTAAGAGTGATAGTCCGTTTAGGTATTACCTCTATGATAGAACAAAGCATGAAGCTCAATTTCTGTTTGTATCAAATACAAATCAAGAAGGGCTACCATTTTCAAAAATGTATCCACAGAACATAAAATCCAGAGATAATTTAGACTTGGTGAGTTACCTTACAATACCAAGGTGGCTTGACGATGGTAAAGGTATTCCAATAAAGACAATACCACTGGTTTTATATGTTCATGGTGGACCAAATGCACGAGATAGTTGGGGTTTTAGCCCAGTAGTACAGTGGCTTGCGAATAGAGGCTATGCAGTGCTAAATATAAATTATCGTGGATCAACTGGTTTTGGTAAGAATTTTACAAATGCCGGAGATGGAGAGTGGGCTAGAAAGATGCAAGACGATCTTGCTGACGGAGTGCAATGGGCGGTCAATAACAAAATAACTGAGAAAGATAAAATAGTCATAATGGGCGGAAGTTATGGTGGTTATGCGGCCCTTGTTGGCATGACAATGACCCCAGATATGTATGTTGCGGGAATTGACATAGTTGGCCCATCTAATCTTGAAACTTTACTAAAGTCTATACCTCCTTACTGGAAACCTCAAATAGCTCATTTAATTAAGATTGTTGGAGCTTCACCAGATACAGAAGAGGGTAGAGATTTTTTGAAAGAAAGGTCTCCTTTAAGCTTTGCTAAAAACATAAAAAAACCTCTACTTATTGTACAAGGAGCGAACGACCCACGAGTGAAGCAAGATGAGTCTGACCAGATAGTCGAGGCAATGAAAAAGCTTTCAATACCAGTAGTTTATCTGCTATATCCTGATGAAGGTCATGGTTTGGCGCGGCCGGAAAACAGGCTTTCAATGTACGCTAATGCCGAGGTGTTTTTGGCTAATTTTGCTGGAGGAAGATTTATTCCGCATAACAATAATTTCCCTGGTTCTTCTGTAGTAGTAAAGGAAGGTAGCGATATAACCTGGACAAGAGAGAAGAAAAATAACTAACCTGCCTCAGTTCTGAATAAGAAAAAAGAATTTGATAAAACCGGACCTAACCAACAAGGCTTGGTAAGTAATATAAAATACCAAACAATAAAAGCCTATGAAGCAATTGAATCAGCTCTAAAAGCGGTAAATCTAAATCCTAATCATGTTTTATATCGGGCTAAGCTAGCTGAGGCTTATTTGGTACTGGGAAAATACGAAGAAGCAAAAACACACTGGGAGGGCAGTACTATTTGAGTCTGACAATGCTGAATACCAGGCTAAGCTAGCCTGAGGCTTATTCTGGCTTAGGAAACTATCAACAGTTGAATGCTTGTTGCAAGCGACGCAGATTCAGCCTGATCATATCTTATACAATTCTGCTTTAGGTACGGCTTATCTTCAATTAAAAAGCTACCCAAAAGCAATTGAATACTTAACAAAAGCAATATCTAACGTTCCAAATTCAGACACTGAATATAATCAATATCTTCATGGTGGCTTTAATAGTAAGTTAGGTGAGGCTTATTGGAATTTTGGAAAACCCTCAGAAGCAATTGAATGCTTAACAAAAGCAACACAGTATCAGCCCAAAAATCCTGAATACCGTAATAATTTAAATTTTGTGCAGTCAAGCGGAGCATCTACCCAAGTCGAGTTGGAGGTTCAAGCAGCGGCAACTGAGATACTTCTTGCAGGAACAGGTGAAGATCAAAATAGCGATGAGATGGTAGACAACAATCTATAGCCACATTGTGCGAACTTAAAGTTAAGCATTTGGGGCAACACATAAGAAGATACAAAAAGCCAAGTATGACTCGGTCTTAATAATAAAAGCAACAACCTGAGTCATGCTTGAGCTCAGTTGGGCAGGAACTGTCCCATTTAGCTGGTCTTTGATAAAACTATGTAATCTTTGCCAATTTCTGGAAAAAATTCTTTTGTGAACGGAAACATTTCTTCTAGATCATTGTTAAACCTTATTTCTATGATATCACCAGCACCGAAATTGGCGACATCGATAATGATACCAATTTTTTCACCATTTTCGTTGACTACAGAAAGTTTTTTTAGATCACTGATATAATACTCATCTTGTTGAGTTGCAGGAAGGTGGTCGCGTAGACAAAATAATTTCGTTCCAGATAATGCTTCAGCTGCGTTTCGATCATTGCTTCCGATAAATCTACATACTAACGTTCCGTTAGTATTTACTCTTACCTTTTTTAATTTAATTGGCACACGAGTTTTGTCCAAAATATTAATAGATAAGATATTTTCTTTTGGGTCAGTAAACGATTTAACTAATACGTCCCCCTTTATCCCATGAGCTGCCGATATTACACCAACTAAAATTAATCCGTCCTCTTCTTTCATTTTTTTTGTCGTTTGATTGATATATTTCTAAAAAACTATTAGTGTTGTTATATCTTCATAAATTAAATTTAATAAGCATGAAAAAACTACTTATAAGCCTGGTAATTATTTCCTTAATAATAACAGGGGTTGTTAGCGCATCAATAGCATTTACCGATTTCACAAGAGTATACCAAGAATTTGTGAAAAGTACTAGAATAGATGTTGCCACCCTTGAAGCAAATAATTTTAGGGTTATAAAATTTCCAGTACCTTACCTTGTTATCGATGAGGTTAAGCAAGATGGTAAAGTTGCCCTTAAAGATATAAAAATTGAGTTTTTGCTATCATCCTTATTCCGCTTTAAACCAGAAATCAGTGAATTAACTATTGGAGAGGTGGTCGTTCACCTTAATAATGATGATGTAAATTTTTTAAGTCATAGTGAGTTTATTTCAGAATTAATATTAAAAAATGCTCTTTCAGTAAAAGCAAAGGTTAACAAACTTACTTTCGTTGAATCTGATAATGATATTCCTCTTATAATTGATAATTTAAATTTCTCTAGCGGAAATAAAGGAGCAAACTTTGAAGGAGTTATTGATAACGTTGGACATATAAACGGTTCATTTGAGAACTCAGCTGATAACACAGTAGTATTCAAACTAGATGTACAAGATACCAGTTATGATTTTAAATTGAATGAAATTTATAAAAATGGTGTGTTTGAAGGAGGGGATGCAGAATTAAAAACTACTAATTTATCAAGTAAACTTGCAAAATTAGTCCCTGATTTTTCTAATATAGAAAGCTACCTTAATAGTAATGAAGAGGTAAAAATTAACTTTGGTATCAAGCCAATAAAACAAGGTTTGATAATTGATTCCCTTATTATAAGCTCAGACTCCTTGCAAGGAAAGGGTGATATAAAAATGAGCAAAGACCCTGCGTTTGTTTCAGAAATAAATATTGAATTTACTAAACTAGATCTAGTTAATTGGTTAAAATCTAAAAAAGATGGAGCTGTTGTGGTAGGTACCACTAGGTTTGGAGCTAACAACAGGATGGATTTTAGCAAAAATAATTTGAACGTAAACTTTGTGGCTAAAGCAGTTAAAATTGACGAAAACAACTCTTTAAGTAATGTAAATTTAAAAGTAAAAGTTGAAAGTGGTAAGTTTGTTATTCAAGACTTTTCTGGTGAAGTTGATCAAGATGGTAATTTCAATTTAAGTGGAGCTATAATTCAAAATTCTTTCAGGAGTATTTTTAATGGAAAAGTTGTTTTAAATCATAAGGATTTAAATGATTTTGCAGAGTTTTTTGGTGGTAAAGATGTAAGAACAGATAAACCAATTCCATTTTCTTTATCGTCTGATATAAAATTTAGTTCAGTTGATTTGTCGCTTCAGAACTTTTTGATTAAAACACAAGAAACAGAAGTAATTGGGAGCCTTTCCTCTAAATTTATTGGAAATTCACCAAGAACCAACGCCAGTATAAAATTTACCTCAGTAAATATTGACGAAAATAGTTTTCCAGTTTTATCACGAGCAGTTGCCTATGTTAGCAACTTACTTGAAGATATGAAGGATGAGACCTATTTAAACAAGTTTATTCCTATAAGAAAGATCAGCTCTATAAGTAGCTTTGATATTACTTTTGATCATCTTACATTGAATAAAAAATTATATGAAAATGTAAACTTCGTTTTGGACCTTTCGCCAGGAAGAGTTTCTGTTGAACAATTATATATAACAGATGGTACTGACTGGATAGATACTAATTTTACTCTAGAAGCCCAGAGCATAAGACCAAGCGTAAAGATTGATATAAATAATGGTTCTATTGCGGTTGATTTTCTTTCCGCCCCTGCAATGCTGGCGCTCAAAAAAAAGATACTAGATAATTTTGATCTTAGTAAAATAGATATTGTCACGCGGTTTTCTCTTGCGCGTGTATATCAAGGTGATTTTGCTCTTGGTAGAGTAGTTTTCCTAGCAAGAAACGATAAGAATTTGATTGATATTTCTAAGTTTGACGCTGATTTATTTGGAGGGCGCTTGCAATCGTCGGGTAGTATTTTGCTCCAGCCATATACCCTGAATTTTGTATATGCTTTGAATTCCGCTCAGATAGAGCCGATTTCGAGGTTACTACCTAAAGACATGATTAATTCTGGTGGAGTAATAAGTGCAAGTGGTATGTGGTCAACAAATGGTGAAAAACTTGATGAACAGCTATATAACCTTTATACAAAGTCTAATATCGTGGCCAAAGATATTACATTGAATAATTTTTCTATCGATAATTTTATTCAAGTACTTGGGGACCCAAATTATAATATTGGCTTGTTTGATGACGATTTAAATAAAACTTTACTTCTAGACAAAACGCAGATGAGTGATTTGCAGGCTAGTGTCGAGTTATCAAAAGGTATATTTACCTTACCATCAATGGCATTTAAGACTAAGTATTCTATTGGCCAAGGGGCTGCTACATTCAATTTGTATGATTTTAACTTAGATATATCATCAATTTTTTCTTTCTACCTTGCTAAACCTAAATATGGTCGTAGCGTCACAGACTATGCTCCTGCAAAAATGAGCGTTACTGCAAAAGGTAATTTCTTTAATCCTAAAAAGGAAGCAAAAACAGAAGATTTAAAGGAAGTGCTTAAAGCTAGAAATTTGAAATGATAGTGGCGAATTGTGATACAGCATAAGGTAAGTCATGCCGGACTTGGTATCTTATCCCACTACCACTCATACCTGATCAAGCCCGATATGTGGCGCCGATTTGTTTTTTAAATCACCATCATAATCATGCTGCACTTGTTTTAAGATCTCTTTACATCTCTTTTTTTTGAATAATAGATAATCAAGCCGACTATTAATGCACCTCAATTCTGAGAAGAAACGCCTGAATATCACGCTTTATAAGCTTGACATTAATCTTTGTATGTACTAAATTTCACTCCTTTGAAATTAAAACCTTTAGTTACATATATTATGAATCAATCAAATATTCTAAAGTTATTTACTGATTACAGGCAGTTCCAAATCTTTATTTTAGGAATCTTCAGTGGTATGCCACTTTTTATTATATACTCTACTATTGCAGCATGGATGAAAGGGGCAAATATAGATATTGCAATTATTACATCTTTTGCTGCGGCAAGGGTTTTTTATTCCCTTAAGGTTTTCTGGTCTCCTTTAATTGACCACCTAAAACTACCGATAATCCATCGTATAGGAAGGCGCAAGAGCTGGATGTGTTTAATATCAGGTATAATAGCGTTTATTATATTTTCATATAGTAAATTAGATCCAAATGAATCTATTGGGATGATTTATATATTGACTATTGCGCTAGGTGTGGCATCAGCAACTTTGGATATAGTGATCGATGCATTTAGAATTGATACAATCGAAAAGGAAAAGCTTTCTGTGGCTGCAGCAAATGCAGTTTTTGGATATAGAGTAGGTGGGTTAATAGCTGTTGCGGGTGCATTTTTTGTTGCAGAAGATTACGGTTGGAACATTGCCTTTTTAGCTATAAGCTCTTTGTATTTTATTGGAATATTTTTTATTCTAACTTTAAAAGAGCCAAAAATCGAACAAGCGGTTATCAATATACTAAGTATTTCTTCGTGGAGACTTATGACGATTGATCCGTTTGCTGATTTTTTAAAGCGTGATGGAGCAATAGTTATTTTGCTTGCTGTAATATTCTATAAATTGGGTGATGCTATGCTTGGTGTGGTTGCAATGCCATTCTATATAGAGCTTGGCTTTACACTTAAGGAGATTGGGGCAATTACTAAAGTTTTTGGCTTAATTGCAACCATTGGTGGAGCTTATGTTGGCGGCGTAATAATGTATCGCTATGGCAGTATTAAAGGGTTGATATTTTGTGGAATTGCACAAGCTATAACAAATTTAGCTTTCGTATGGTTACATCACCAGGGGCATGATACAAATGCTCTAATGATTGCAATAAGTATCGAGAATATGGCTTCTGGAATGGGAGATGCAGCTCTTGTAGGGTATTTGAGTTATTTATGTAATAAACAGTTTTCAGCAACGCAATATGCACTGCTTAGTAGTTTATCTGGATTGTTTAGTCATACTATAGTAGGTTTTGGTGGTTCGATTATGAAGCTAATGGGTTGGGATAATTATTTTATTATGACGGTATTTTTAGCGATTCCTGGGCTGCTTTTATTATTGTATTTAAATAAGAGATTTGAAGGAAAAACAACATAAAGTAAAATATAACGATTCGGGTTTATATATGTTGATTTTTTACAAACGTTTTTATGCTACTCTTTAGTTACAGAATTTTTTGGTTAGGTTTTTTTATGTTTAAGAAGTTATCTTCTGTTTTATTAGTGTTATTTTTAGTAACAAATGCTTCTGCAGCTACGATAGCAAAAAATAAAAAGCCAAGAAAACCTATTTCTTCCCCTATACAAACAAGCTTAATAGTGGATGGCAAAACTGGTAAGGTCCTTCATGCAAGTAATTCAAAAGAGAAGATTTATCCTGCCTCATTAACAAAAGTTATGACTATATACATGCTATTTGAAGCTCTAGAATCAGGCAAAGTAGGGATGAATGATAAGTTTTATGTTTCTAAATATGCCTCCCAAGCACTGCCTTTAAAGTTATATGTGCAACCGGGTGAAAAAATAAGTGTAAAAGACTCTATACGAGCTGTAATTATTAAGTCTGCCAACGATGTATCCAGAGTTGTTGCGGAGAATCTTGCCGGCGGTTCTGAAACTAAGTTTGCTCGTTTAATGACGGCTAAAGCACATCAGCTTGGGATGAAAAATACTAATTTTACTAATGCTGATGGTTGGCATAATCCAAAACAAGTAACGACTGCAGTTGATTTAGCAAAATTATCTATCGCAATTAAGCGTGATTTTCCACAATATTATGCTTTTTTTAGTGAGACGAGTTTTACTTATAAAGGCAAGACAGTTAATGGGCATAACAGGGTTACTGCGACATACCCTGGAGCTGAAGGTCTAAAAACTGGATATCACATACCAGCTGGCTGTAACCTTATTACAGTAGCAACAAGAGGTAACAAGAGTTTGATTGGTGTGGTCACCGGAAGAAAGAGTGGTGCTGTACGTGATCGACATATGGTTGAGTTGTTAGATAAGCATTTTGGCGTAGCACACCAAGTTAAAGTTGTTAAAAAAACTGGCAAACCTTCAAAGAAAACAGTAAAAGTTGCTTCGAGACATAAGTAGGAATAAAACAGTCATTAGTAACAACATAATCTCTCCCTAAATTCCTATTACAACTTATAAATTACCCGCTATCAATATTAGTCAAACAGGTATTGAGATTATTCTCAAGTATTAGCTTGTCTCTCCGTCAAAACTCTAAATTTTTGATATAATTTCAAGAATTTCAAAAATAAATCACCGCACATTCATTTTTTGAGCT
>NZ_JARJFB010000052.1:0-11133 GCF_034554655.1 Candidatus Megaera venefica | reverse complement strand
CTTCAGACACATCAAGATCTTGCTGCAAATATTCATAACCACAAAAATATTGCCAATAAATATTTTCCTTTAGCTCTTCCTCCGTAAACGAATCAGAACCGTTGTACATAGCTTGAAGCATTGATAGTGCTAGCATTACTCTATGATCTTTCTTATTTCTACCAAATTGCTTGATTTCAATGTTAGGCAATGCTCTGGCTTCAAGTTCAGACCAATTTACTAAATCCCTTAGTTTATATAACTTGTTTTTAGGATTTAGTTTTGTAGATAATTTCTCTTCAAATAACCTTTCTTGTTTTTGGAGAAAAGTAATATTTTCTATAGGCATAATTTTAAAATCCGTAAGCTTTATGCGGTAATTATACCATTTTCTTATGGATTTTGTAAGCTGTTTATGACATGAAACCCCTTGTTAATTCAGGCGGGGAGAGTTTTGACGGAGGGACTAGGGAGCTATTATTACAATCTGTATCACATTCATCTCTAATACATCCACCTTTTATAACCCCATCACACCCTTTTGCTCTTGACTCCGGCGAAGGGGCAGTAGAACCACCCTCAGCTTCGTTACCTCCACCTCTTATAATAACCCCTACCTGACTCTGCTCCTGACTCAGGTAAGGGGGGAGGAGCTCCTAGTACTCCTGATGGGTTTCTTACTCCACTTTCCACTACTTTGACATATGTAAAATCTCAAGCTGCGCGAGATCTTCCTGAAGAAATAGCTTTATCTGGCGAATCTACTGAAGAGCCATGCTGCAGTTACTGCGTCATATTATAAGTTGAATCTGCATAGGAGGCCTTATATTTATAGAGCGAAAGCCATTCAATATGAGATGGAAATGTTGGCTGAACGAGCGACATTCAAACCCTGCTTCTAAGCATAGTTATCTCGAACTGGAGAAGGGCTCTTTACAAGATCCTAAATTAAATTTAAGATGACTAAACTAAGCTTTGTACAAAAAAAGCTTCTGCAACTCTTTTGCCGCTTCAATACCATCCTCTTCTGCATTCAATATTGTACTAATTTTACGGCAATATTCAATTTTACTGCCTTCAAAATTCGCTAACATATAATTTGCTATGATTTGATTTTCTTGGTATACCGCGTAAGCGGACATTGGCGTGTCACAGCTCGCATCTAGGTAAGACAAAAATGCCCTCTCCGCTCTTGCCAAACGCCATGTTGATTCATGGTTTATTTTTGCGCATATTGAACGAATTTCCTCATTGTCACTTCTTATCTCTATACCAATAATACCTTGACCAGCAGATGGTAACATATCTTCTACTCCTATAGGGAAACAAAATGACGAATCAAACCAGCCTCCTCTGCGCAATCCAGCACATGCCAAAATTGCCGCGTCTACCTCTCCCCCCTTAAGTTTATCTAACCTTGTATTGATATTTCCTCGAAATTGAACTACTTCAAGATCAGGCCTGATACGGTTAATTAAGACTCTCCTTCTGACCGACGAGCTACCAACTTTTGTACCAATTGGTAATTCATCTAAGGATTTATAACGAAACGAAACAAAACAGTCCCTTGGATCTTCACGTTCTAATACCGCTACTATTTCTAGCCCACCCGGTAAAACGCCGGGCACATCCTTTAGTGAATGGACTCCAATATCGATTGTTTTTGCACTTAGCTGTTCTTCTATTTCTTTTAAGAATAAAGCCTTGCCACCTATATCGTATAAATTTCTATCAGTAATTTTATCACCAGTAGTTATTATAGGGACCACTAAACATTCAGCTTTTGGAAAATATTTCGTTATTTTCTCAATTACCATATTAGTTTGGATTAGCGCTAGTTTACTATTTCTTGTTCCTATCCTAATTTGCATAATTATACCAGTTTAAATGGGCTATCCACGGAAAAAATTAAGTTGTCTATATAACCACTGGCACCCAGGGCAAGAGGATAATTTATTTTACCATGACCAATACCTGTCGTTTTAAAAACAGGAACTGACTGCAAATAGTTGCTTATGAAATGCTCAATACTGGCATCTAAGTGCCTGTCTGATTCAGTAAAATCAGCAAAAATTACCGCCTTAACTTGTTCAAACAAACCAGCATTACTCATATGCAATAAATGACGATGTACTTGATAACCTCTTTCATTAACATCCTCAATAAACAAAATTTTATTTGTTGTCCTTGGACGAAGCTTACTACCGATCATATTGCATATAAGCGTGAGATTACCACCAGTAACAGGAGCTGAAATAGTTGATAATGATCGAGCCAATTCGTTCTGAGTCTCCAGTGTAAACTCAGCACTTTTTCCCTCAAGAACAGAAACCATATTTTTCATCATATGCTTTTGAGTTTCACTCACCGCACCATGAATTGAAGGAAAACCATAATGCTGATTAAACAAAAAATGCAGCACTGTTCCGTCGCTATAACCAATGAATGTTTTAGGGCCAGAGGGCTTAACTTTAAGGCAGTCAAAAACTATTTCACCTGCCCCATAGCCACCACGAAATATCGATATAATCTTGACTTCTGGGTCTTCAATTGCTTCTATTAATTGCTTTAACCTTTCCTCTTTGGAAGCTGCAAAATATTCAAGACTTCCCCCAGTAAAAATTTTTTCATCATACTTACAAGAAAATCCATGCTCTTCAAACAAGGATATAGCAACCTCAAGATTAGACCTGCTTATTTCACGGTCAAAATTACCCTCCTTGTCTCTACACGCAGAGCTTGGAGCAATTATGGCTACTTTGTCTTTTTTTCTATCGAATGTAATCATTTTACATAGCATGAATTTAGCGCAAGAAATATATTAGTTATACTTATGTTCATCGTCATACAGACTTTATCAGGTATCTTTCGGCTACCTGAGATCCTGGATCAAGTTCAGGATCTTCTTTCAAACCTTCAAAGCCCTCGGCCAGAAAGCATTCTAAGCTCACTGAACCTGGTATGACCGCATAGTAAATCATTGCCATTCCTTAGACAATTCCTATTAATCATCACCTACTTTCAACGCTGCAATAAATGCCGATTGAGGAATCTCAACGTTTCCTACATTACGCATTCTTTTCTTACCAGCTTTCTGCTTTTCTAAAAGCTTACGCTTTCTTGATACATCACCACCATAGCATTTTGCAAGAACATCTTTTCTCATAGCTTTGACATTTTCCCTGGCAATGATTTTACCGCCAATTGCAGCTTGAATTGCTATTTGAAATAATTGCCTTGGAATCAAATCCTTCAAACGATTGCAAAGTTCTCTTCCCCTATATTCAGATCGAGACCTATGAATTATAGTTGAAAGAGCATCTACTGGCTCACTATTTACCAAAATCGATAATTTGACCAAATCACTCTCTTCGTAACCATCCATCTCCCAGTCAAAGCTTGCATAACCTTTGGTGCAACTCTTCAATCGATCATAAAAATCAAAAACAATCTCGTTAAGTGGCAACCTATATTGAAGCATAATACGCCTTGAAATATATTTCATATCAAGTTGAGTACCCCTCTTATCTGTGCATAAAGCCAAAACTGATCCAAGATATTCTTCTGGAACCATGATTGTTGCTTTTATCCACGGCTCAAGCATTGATTCAATTGTTTGTGGATCTGGGAAGTCTGCCGGATTATGAACTTCTAGCTGTTTCCCTCCTCTGATATCAATTTTATATATAACACTTGGAGCAGTAGTAATTAGGTCTAGGTCAAACTCACGATCAAGCCTTTCTTGTACAATTTCTAAATGCAAGAGACCAAGAAAGCCACATCGAAAACCAAAACCTAACGCGCTCGAGCTTTCTGTTTCAAATTTTAAACTTGAGTCATTTAAGCTTAGTTTTTCTAGCGAATCTTTGAGGATCTCAAACTCTGACGCATCAGATGGATAAAGGCCACAAAATACAACCGGTAAGCTTGGTTTAAAACCAGCTAAGGGCGAAATTTCCAGCTTACTATCCTCTACGATCGTGTCACCAACTTTACAATCCGAAACTTGTTTTATAGAGGCAGTCAGAAAGCCAATCTGACCATCTTCAAGAAGATCACATAGAACTTTTTTAGGAGTGAAGTAACCAACATTATCAGCGTTATATATTTTCTGAGTCGATAACATTTTAATTTTCATTCCTTTCTTCAAGGTACCTTGAAAAATACGAACTAAAATCACTACTCCAAGATATTTATCGTACCAACTATCCACTAATAATGCTTTTAAAGGCATAGTGGCAGGATCTTGCCCATCATCTTTTGGAGCTGGTAAACGGTGAACTATCGCTTCTAGCACATCCTGGATACCAATACCACTTTTTGCCGAAATCATCAGAGCATCACTTGCATCGATACCAATCATATCTTCTATTTGCTGTCTTACCATTTCTGGCTCGGCTGCAGGCAGGTCAATTTTATTTAAAACTGGAATAATTTCATGATTATTATCTATCGCTTGATACACATTAGCTAGAGTTTGCGCTTCAACCCCTTGACTTGCATCAACAATAAGCAACGACCCCTCACAAGCAGCAAGTGAACGGCTTACTTCATAAGAAAAATCAACATGACCTGGTGTATCCATTAAGTTAAGTATATAGGTATTACCGTCCTTAGCCTTGTAATCAAGCCTCACTGTCTGCGCTTTGATCGTGATACCCCTTTCCCTTTCAATATCCATTGAATCAAGGACTTGTTGACTCATTTCGCGTTGCTCGAGTCCACCACAATACTCGATCAATCGATCAGCCAGAGTTGATTTTCCATGATCAATATGGGCAATTATAGAAAAATTTCGGATAAATTTCTTTTCAGTCATTATTGTATGTACTATTATTCTCAAAATATGTGGGTTAGTTATACAGTAAAATATTCTCTTGAGGTAGTAAAAATGCGTGCAGAATTAGAAAACTTAAAAAACAAAATTGAAGAATCACTTGCTCTGATCAAGAGGTCTCTTTGACCCAGATGGTACAAGAAAAAAACTGGAAGAATTAGAGAAGCTTTCGCTCGATCCAAATTTATGGAACGACCAGAAAAAAGCCAGTGCAGCTTTAAAAGAAAAAAGATTGCTTGAAAAAACCTTAGAGTCATACGATTACATCAGCGATGGCCTTCGTGAAAACATTGAACTTGCAGAGATGGCAGAGGAGGAACATGACGAGGGCATAATCTCTCAAGTTCAGACAGAGCTAACCAAAATCCAAATCATTTCAGCAAAACTAGAGACAGAATGCTTATTCTCTGGAGAAGCTGATGGAAATAATTGCTTTCTAGAGATAAATGCTGGAGCGGGTGGAACTGAAAGCCATGATTGGGCATCGATGATGATGCGAATGTATTTAAGGTTTGGCGAAAGAATGGGTTTTACTTGTGAAATAATCAACATAATTTCAGGTGAAGAGGCTGGTATAAAATCGTGTTGTATTAAATTTAAGGGAAATATGCCTTATGGTTGGCTCAAGTCTGAATCTGGTGTCCATAGGCTAGTTAGGATATCACCTTTTAATGCAGCCGGAAAAAGAATGACCAGTTTCGCTTCTTGCTGGGTCTATCCAGAAGTTGATGAAAGCATTGACATTGTTATAGAAGAAAAAGATCTTCGTATAGATACATACAGGTCCTCTGGAGCTGGTGGGCAGCACGTAAATACTACTGACTCTGCAGTGCGCATAACGCATCTTCCGACAAACATTGCAGTTCAATGTCAGAATGACCGTTCTCAGCACCGTAATAAAGCAGAAGCTATGCAAATGCTAAAAGCGAGATTATTTGAACTTGAGTTACAAAAAAAGAATGAGGAAGTAAATAAACAAAACGCTGAAAAAACTGATAATGGCTGGGGGCACCAAATTAGGTCATATGTACTGCAACCTTATCAAATGGTCAAAGATTTACGAACAAACTATGAAACTAGCGACTCGTCAGGTGTTTTAGATGGCAATTTAGAGAAATTTGTTTCAAGCGCTTTAGCGGCAAATGTAAGTAAACGAAACTAACGTAGTAACCGCAGCATGACAGTGTGAAAGTATTTGATGCAACCAAGCGAGTGTCATCCTGGTTGACCCTGGATCTTACTTCTATCTCACGAGATGCTGAAACAAGTGCAGGATAACTATTATTAATTGTATATAAAGATAAAGATATAGATAAAATGAAACTCAACAGCCAAAAAGGAAAAAAAATTGGAATCTTTGGGCTAGGATTAACTGGCTGCTCTGCTTTTTCTTCTCTAGATAAAGTGGCACAAACTATTCTTTGCTGGGATGATCTAGAAGCAAATCGCAATAACTTTAAATCTCAATTTGGTTCTGAGTCACTAAAAGATATTACTGAAAAAGATTGGCAGTCTCTTGATAAAGTTATAATTAGCCCAGGAATACCTCCAACACACCCTATTTTTTCTTTAATAAAGAAATATAACATATTGATATCTTCTGACATTGATCTATTCATTGAAGAAAATTCTCAATCAAAAATAATCGCAATAACAGGAACAAATGGAAAAAGCACCACCACAGCACTAATTGGCCATATTTTACATAAATCTGGTCTTGATTATCATGTTGGAGGCAATATAGGGCTGCCTGTCTTGATGCTGCCGGAAAGAGCCGCGGGGTATGTTTTAGAATTATCTTCGTTCCAAATTGATTTACTAGAAAATTTCAATCCCTTTGTATCTATCTTACTTAATATTACTCAAGATCATCTTGATAGATACGGAACTTTTGAAGAATACAGTAAGTCAAAATTTAGAGCCTTTCAAGGTGACGGAATCAAAATAATCGGGGTAGATAGCGATAAATCAAGAGAATTTTTTAATCATCTAAGGGAACAAGGGGAAAGAAAATTAATTCCTATCAGCAGCTCTAGCTCAAGTAAGGATGGTATTATTTGCCATTCCAAACAACTGCTTGATAACTTCTTTAATCGAGATACATATGAACTTCCTGCGTTGAAACATCTAACCGGAAAGCATAATCAAGAAAACATAGCCGCATCTTTTGCAGCTTGTAGGGCTTTAGGATTAGAGCCATTAGAAATTATCGAGTCTATCTCTAGCTTCAACGGACTTAAGCACCGGATGCAATATCTTGGTACTAAAAATAATATTAGTTTTTATAATGACAGTAAAGCTACTAACGCTACCTCTGCTGCTTGCTCACTAGTTTCACTTAATAATATTTTTTGGCTTGCCGGTGGTATTTTCAAGGAAAAGTCACTATCCCCGATTGATTCTGGGCTTAAGAACGTAAAAAAAGCATATTTATTCGGTAAAGATAAGCTATTATTCGCAAGGCACCTTGAGGATAAAATAGAATATATAATATGCACAACCATGAAGGAAGCCTTTGAGTACGCAATAAAGGATGCACAAATGATAAGAGAAAAAACAAATATTTTACTTGCCCCAGCTTGCGCATCATATGATCAGTTCAAAAACTTTGAAGATAGAGGCAACCAATTTATAGAGCTATATGATACTAACTAATCTTATAAAACAATGGTGGAGAACAATAGATCAACAAGCAGTAATAGCGTATGGTATACTTATTGCCTTTAGCTTTATGTTGGTAACAACTACTAGTTCTGCAGTTGCAGGAAAAATTGGCCTTGTTGATAATTATTTTTCTTCCAGACAAATACTTCATTTGTTTGTTGGTGCTATTTTTATGGTAGCGTTCTCCTCTTTAGATAAAAAATGGATAAAAAGGATAGCTATTCTTGGCTTCTTATTTAGCTTAACAATGCTAATACTTGTGAAATTTTATGGTTACGAAGTAAAAGGAGCCACAAGATGGATACGAATAGCCGGCTTTTCATATCAACCATCAGAATTTTTGAAGCCATTTTTTGCTGTTGTCACTGGCTGGATACTTTCGTTAAAATACCAAGAAGGGTTTCCTAGCTTCCAAGTGTGCATCTTACTATATGCCTTAGTAGCTGTTTTAATACTAATCCAACCTGATGTAGGAATGCTGATCTTAATTACAGCAGTGTTTGCTAGTCAATTATTCATAGCTGGCTTCCCTATTATCTGGATTATGGTAGCATTCATGGGAGGATTTTTTGGTATTGTATCTGCCTATTTTCTACTGCCACACGTTACAAGCAGAATAAATAATTTTTTAGACCCTGTAAGCAATGAAAATTATCAAATAAGTAAATCTATACTTGCCTTTGAGGAAGGTGGCCTATATGGCAGAGGGCCAGGTGAAGGCTCGGTAAAGCAGCATCTACCAGACTCACATACTGATTTCATTTTTGCAGTAGCTGGCGAAGAATTTGGGGCTATAATATGCATCATGATTATAGGCGTATTTGCCTTCATTGTGCTTCGCAGCTTAATTAGAATCAACAATGAGCAAGATAAATTCATTCAACTAGCCAGCATAGGTCTCATCACTCAATTTGGACTGCAAGCCGTTATTAACATGGGAGTCACACTTAATTTATTACCAACAAAGGGTATGACTTTACCGTTTATAAGCTATGGCGGATCATCAACTCTTGCCATAGGGATTGCAGTTGGTATGTTGCTGGGATTAACAAAACATAAAACTTCTCTTGTAAAATATAAGAATAGCGACGTTTAAATGAATAACAAAAACTCTTTATTGCCGCCAGAATTAGTCTCTAAAAAAAAGTCTATAATCCTAGCTGCCGGTGGAACGGGAGGACATTTATTCCCCGCCATGGCTCTTGCCGAAGAATTGGATAATACTATCGTTGATGTTCATTTGATCACAGACCTACGATGCCAGAAATATCTGGACCAAAACCAGCCAATTAAAACACACATATTTGATTTTCATCTTAAAATGACCGGCTTACTAAATAAGGTTATTTCTGTATGGCGCCTGTCAAATGTATGCCTCAAAACATTATGGCTAATTGGTAAGCTTAAACCACACATTATCATTGGTTTTGGAGGATATACAAGCTTTCCCTCGTTACTAGCAGCAAAAGTTCTTCGAATTCCTTATATTGTTCAAGAACAAAATTGTTTTTTAGGAAAAAGTAATCGTTTATTTGCCGGATCCGCTAAAATTATCGCCTTATCTTACAAAGAAACAAGTAATGTCAGCTTGAGCGATACCCCAAAAGTAGTCATTACAGGAGATTTAGTTAGGTCATCCATAAGAAATTTGCCTATAAAAAATACTTTCGATAACGAAGAGTTTCGACTTTTTATTTTTGGAGGGAGCCAAGGAGCAAAAGTTTTTTCTCAGATTATTCCTGAAGCCATAACGGAACTGTTAAAATTAAATCCAAGTCTAAAAATTCATCTTACTCAACAGGTAAGCCAAGATGATCAAAAGAAAATTGCTGCAATCTATGATAAATTGGGGATAAAGTACGTTTTATCTCCATTCTTTCATAATATGGCAGAAATTTATTCTAAAACTGATCTTGTTATCTCAAGATCAGGCGCTAGTACTGTTGCAGAATTAGTCAACGTTGGTGTTCCAGCAATTTTTATCCCCTTTCCTTATGCAATGGAAGACCATCAGTATTTTAACGCAAAAGCGATAGAAAACAGCAAAGCTGGATGGTGTTTTAGACAAGAAGAAATAACATCTATAATTTTATCTCAAAAAATTTATGAACTAATTGTTGATAGAAAATTACTTAAAGAAACCTCAAAAAACCTTTTAAATCGCAAGAATAATGGAGCCAAGTATCTAGCAGACACAGTTCTCAAAATAATTGGATAAACCTAACCTTTCTCATTGCAACTGAATTGATATTTGTTGTATAAATATGATCTAAATCCTTAAAAAAATTAGGCTAGCTTATGCTAAAAAAGATAGTTATTTTTTCTACATTAGCCATGTTGCTATCTGCCTGCGTAACCGGGCCTGATGGGTATTTAAAACGCTCTGCAAATAACAAAATTATTGATCGCAAAGGTTTTAAAGGCGGAAAACGAGCTCCTCTTTATAATAAGAAGTACATATCACAAGCTAAAAAAAATGTAGTCACTGGTGAGTACGAATACGATGATTTCGATGATTTCGATGAGGATAGTTCTGAAAAAGAAAATACTTCTAAAGATAATATCGAGATGTACAAGGCTATGATCGATCACGATCTATCTCAAGAAAGAAAAAATAAAAAAGATTCAAGATGGGGTAAAAATAAAAATACTTACCCATCAATCAGAAAAGCAAGCCAAAGAATGGATGACGATGATGACATGCACAATATGGAATTAAGAGAAGAGCTTAATCAAATAAAGGCCATGTTAAATGATACAAAAAGGGAAATGGCTAACAACAAATGTCCCGCTATTGTACAAAACGAAAAAAAGAAACAACCTACTACCGCTACCACTAACGCTTCTGTGAGATCGGATCAACTCAAAAAAGATACTCCATCTTATACACAAAAGAAAGCGACTCCTATAATAGACGATAACCATAGTAAGCCTACTATAATTGAACCTATAGAATCTTTGTAATTTTTAAGTATAAGCCTTTACCATTTTCATGGCGGTAAAAATCTATGGTAAAGGAGCAGAATTGTGTCTCACTCGAGATTGAGGGTAGCCCTATACACTACCTTCCTACCATGAAACTCAGGATTACCCCTCTTACTAGATTAATTGAGATTGTGACATCTAGAATGGCAAATACCATTCCATTTAGGATTGGGCTTAAGGTGTAGATAAGTCAATTTGATTGTTGGCATTTTCCTTTAATTAGTCCCTCCGTCAAAACTCTCCCCGCCTGAATTAACAAGGGGTTTCATGTCATAAACAGCTTACAAAATCCATAAGAAAATGGTATAATTACCGCATAAAGCTTACGGATTTTAAAATTATGCCTATAGAAAATATTACTTTTCTCCAAAAACAAGAAAGGTTATTTGAAGAGAAATTATCTACAAAACTAAATCCTAAAAACAAGTTATATAAACTAAGGGATTTAGTAAATTGGTCTGAACTTGAAGCCAGAGCATTGCCTAACATTGAAATCAAGCAATTTGGTAGAAATAAGAAAGATCATAGAGTAATGCTAGCACTATCAATGCTTCAAGCTATGTACAACGGTTCTGATTCGTTTACGGAGGAAGAGCTAAAGGAAAATATTTATTGGCAATATTTTTGTGGTTATGAATATTTGCAGCAAGATCTTGATGTGTCTGAAG
>NZ_JARJFB010000051.1:0-11223 GCF_034554655.1 Candidatus Megaera venefica | reverse complement strand
CTTCAGACACATCAAGATCTTGCTGCAAATATTCATAACCACAAAAATATTGCCAATAAATATTTTCCTTTAGCTCTTCCTCCGTAAACGAATCAGAACCGTTGTACATAGCTTGAAGCATTGATAGTGCTAGCATTACTCTATGATCTTTCTTATTTCTACCAAATTGCTTGATTTCAATGTTAGGCAATGCTCTGGCTTCAAGTTCAGACCAATTTACTAAATCCCTTAGTTTATATAACTTGTTTTTAGGATTTAGTTTTGTAGATAATTTCTCTTCAAATAACCTTTCTTGTTTTTGGAGAAAAGTAATATTTTCTATAGGCATAATTTTAAAATCCGTAAGCTTTATGCGGTAATTATACCATTTTCTTATGGATTTTGTAAGCTGTTTATGACATGAAACCCCTTGTTAATTCAGGCGGGGAGAGTTTTGACGGAGGGACTATTGACAAACCCCCAGAAGGTACAAAAATTCCTTCAGTAGGGAAAATGGCTCTAAATAAAATTTATACAGATCAAATGGAGTCAACGAAAGGTATGAAGCTTGATCAGGACAGGTCAAAAGTACAAAGAGCAGCCGGAGCAATAGCAGATAAGGCCGGTATTGTAGACCATGAAAAAAGAGCTATGAAGCCTAAAGCTAGTGGCCAAGAACGGTAGTAATATTCTGATGGGTTAAAAATATAAAGATGCCTAGCATGTTTTTAGCCTCTTCTTCTAACGGCCAGGAATCTTGGAGTCGAGCTCAGGAGAATATGTAGTAATTCTGTTATGCTGAACTTGATTCAGCATCCTTTTGCCGCTCGGGATCCTAAGTCAAGCTCAGGATGACTACCTTGCTGTTATTTATAAACTAAACTCTAGAATATTTTTCTCATATTTCTCTATTACTTCGTCTACTGGTCCATCGGCAATTATTTTACCGTGTTGTAACCAAATTATTCTTTTGCAAAAATCACGCACTAGTTCCATGGAATGTGAGCTTAAAATCAAAGTACACTCTTTAGATAAAAATTCTTCTAACTTTTTTTTGGCTTTCGCCGCAAATTGTGCATCCCCAGTACCCATGACTTCGTCAGCTACTAAAATCTCTGGTTCAATTGCTGTAGATGTGGCAAAAGCTAATCTAAGATTCATGCCTGTGGAATAAGTTCTGATAGGCTGATAAATAAAATCACCTAATTCAGAAAATTCAATAATTTCAGGTATTTTTTTCTCTGCTTCTGCTTTGCTTAGGCCAAGAAACATCAGCCTTATCATAATGTTTTCAATACCCGTTAGATGATCTTCAAACCCTGTATGGAAATCAAGCAATGGAGTTACTCTACCATTAACTACAACCTTACCTTTTAATGGATGAAAAATGCCTGCTATTGTCCTAAGTAATGTTGTTTTACCAGCACCATTTAGCCCTATAATTCCTAATTTCTCACCTTTTTTTACAGAAAAAGATAATTCATCTATAGCTCTAAAAGTTTTAGCAGTCGGTTTTTGAGCCTTCGCATAAAAGTTTAGAACTGCATTTTTTATGCTATATGCATCGTCACTATCCAAATAATAATCTACTGCAACATTATGTAATTCAACTGCGTTCATGCCCAAAACGGTACAAGCCGCCCCCATCGTTTTGCTAGAATAATTTGAAAAATAAGCAGTAAACTTGTAAAACCAATAGCTATAGCATATTGAGTTAACTCTGCAAACTCTGCATTAATAATTGGGTGTCTTACAACTTCAATTAAAGAAGCGAATGGATTCATGTAAATAACTATACTAATTCCCTTTTTTATCAATATTTCCGGAGGAAATATTACTGGCGTTACAATAAATAGCAGTGAAAAAAGTCCTGTTAACGCATGTTGAAAATCTCGGTAGCGCAGTCCTAAATAGGCCATGGTACCACTTGCAGCATAAAAATAAACCAATAAAATAACTAATCCAGGGATAGCATATATAATTCCGAGAAAACTAAATTTATTGAAAGCAATAAATACGACTAAAGCTGTTATTAAACCAATCATAAGATAATATGCATTTGTCAGTAACGAGCGGAAAATAAATACGGATTGAGGTAATGAAAATTGCTTTAGATAGCCACGTGCGTTGATAAAAATACTGCAGCTTTCGACCATTGATGAGACAATGAATCCCCAAATCGCAATACCTACGACCAAAAATGGAATGAATGTACCACTTTCAACTCCAAACATTTTTGACCACACAATGTTTGCAACTAAAGCAAACATCAATTGCTGGACTACCAACCACCCAATTCCAAGATAAGAACGCCTAAATCTGCTTTGTAAATCTTGCTTTGACAGAAAATAATATAAGTCAAACTGCTTTATAGCGCTATGTAGTATACTTGATTTTTTATGACTCATAATATTGATATCTTTGGTGATAATATTTCAAAGTTTTTATTTGCCCATTTTCAACAAGCTTTGCAAATATTGACCATATTGATTCTTAGATAAGGGGGCAGCCAATTCTTCAAGCTTTGCATCATCTATCCATTCTAAATTCCACGCAATTTCTTCAGGACATGCAACCTTCAAACCTTGACGATGTTCGATAGTAGCAATAAATTGTGAGGCTTCTAAAAGTGACTCATGCGTCCCCGTGTCAAGCCAAGCGTATCCACGTCCGAGCACTTTAACTGACAAAGAATCTTGCTGCAAGTATAATTTATTTATATCTGTAATTTCAAGCTCACCTCGGAGAGAGGGTTTGATCTGTTTTGCAAATTTTATAACATCATTATCGTAAAAATATAACCCAGTTACAGCATGATTCGACTTTGGAATTTCTGGTTTTTCCTCAAGAGATATTGCTCTACCAGTTTTATCAAATTCAACAATACCATACCTCATTGGATCACTAACATTATACGCAAAAACAGTTGCCCCTTTAGTTTGCGTACTGGTCTCTGTTAAAATTTGAGCAAACTGGCTACCATAAAAAATATTATCACCTAGTACTAATGCGCTTGGTGAGCTGCCAATGAATTCAGCTCCGATAATAAATGCTTGTGCTAACCCATCTGGGTGGATCTGGACTAAGTAACTAAAATTCATTCCCCACTTACTTCCGTCCCCCAACAACTCCTGGAACAATGGAATGTCTCTTGGTGTAGATATAATCAAAATATCTCTAATACCAGCGAGCATTAATGTTGATAAAGGATAGTAAATCATTGGTTTATCAAAAATGGGAAGCATTTGCTTCGATATGCCAAGCGTTGCAGGATACAGTCTGGAGCCAGAACCTCCAGCTAAAATGATGCCTTTTCTATCCATAAATATCTCATTTATTTTAGTCTTGTAATAACTAATGCATGATGAGAATCATCGTGACTTGAGTCATGGATGATTTTCTGTGTTATTATTAGCCCTTCTTGCTTTAATTTTATCTAACCAACTTCTATTAGCCAAATACCATTCTATAGTTTTTTCTATACCTTGTTCAAATGGTATTGCTGCAGTCCAACCTATATCTTTGTATATTTTTCTTGCATCAATAGCATATCGTCTATCATGACCTGCCCTGTCTTTGACAAATCTTATCAAATCTTTATATGAATTAATAGTAGATGAAGGTATTAGTTTATCAAGGATTGAACAAATAGTCTCAACAACTTTAACATTAGTTCTTTCGTTATTGGATCCTATATTATAGCACTCACCAATCTTTCCTTTATTTAAAATCTCTCTAATAGCAGAACAATGGTCATCCACATGTAACCAATCTCTAATATTCTTCCCATCACCATAGATAGGTAACGTCTTTCCTTCTAGAGCATTTAAAATTGTTAGCGGTATAAGCTTCTCAGGATGTTGAAACTGTCCATAATTATTTGAACAATTAGTAATTAGCACCGGAAGATAGTAGGTATGGTACCAAGCTCGTACCAAATGATCTGACGCTGCCTTGCTGGCAGAATAAGGACTGTTTGGTTGATACGGGCTTATTTCCGTAAAAGCAGGATCATTCATTTCTAGAGATCCGTAGACTTCATCTGTGCTTACATGCAAAAAGCGAAAGTGATTTTTCTTTTCTTGCGTTAAACTCAACCAATATTTTCTTGCACATTCTAAAAGATTATATGTTCCGTTAATATTGGTGGTAATAAATTCTCCAGGATTTTCTATAGAGCGATCGACGTGACTCTCTGCTGCAAAGTTAATAATAGCTCTAGGCTTATATTCTAGCATCAAGGCTGATACTAGTTTATCATCTGCTATATTACCTTTAACAAAAATATGATCTTTATTATTCACTAGTGAGGCCAGGTTGTTTTCATTCCCTGCATAAGTAAGCAAATCTAAATTTACCACTTTGCCCAAAGACTGATTTAACCAGTTAATCACAAAATTCGAGCCTATAAAACCAGCTCCACCAGTGACTAATATTGTTTCATTTACCTTCAAACTTGTCATAATCTTATAAAGAATTGACTCTAGAGTTGTTCCGTCAAAGCTATATTTTATAAATAAAATCAATATGTTTTGACGGGATTAATATCATAAGAAATCAAGCTTTAGAACGACCTTCGCTTGATTTCAGATTTATATATTTTGTTTTCTTAACTAGTCTTTAGTAATTACCAGTTAACATGATAGTCTTTTGTCTTGCAACCATTATATACTTACTTGCGCGAGTTGTTTTGATACACGAACTGAGACTATTTTCCTACTACAGCAGCAACTTCATCAGCAAAGTTTTTCTCTTCCTTCTCAATACCCTCACCTCGTTCAAATCTAATATATGATTTCAACTCAACTGAAGTACCGAGCTCTTTTGCTAGTAATGAAATAACATCAGAAATCTTAGTTTTATTATCCATAACAAACACTTGATCCAATAGAACAATTTCTTCTAGGAACTTACGGATTCTACCTTCGATCATTTTTGCAATAATATCATCTGGTTTACCAGAAGCTCTAGATTGTTCGGTAAATATGTCCTTTTCTCTTTGAATCATATCTTGGCTTACACCCTCTTTATTAAGAGTTTGTGGTCTGCTGGCTGCGACATGCATCGCGATTTGTTTACCAGTTTCCATAAGCTTAGCCTTATCACCGCTTGACTCAAGAGCAACAAGAACTGAGATCATGCCCATATTCTCAGCCGAAGAGTTGTGAACATAAGATGCTATCACACCATCTTTTACAGAAAGAGTTTGCATGCGACGTAAGCTCAAGTTTTCACCAATTGTCGCAACATTGTTTGCTATTTCTTCTTCAACAGATTTCCCTGATTGGCTTTTAGCTACTTTTAGAGAATCAATATTATCTAAACCTACTGCTAATTCAGCCACATTTTTGACCAAATTCTGGAAAATTTCATTTCTTGACACAAAATCTGTTTCAGAATTTATTTCAATTGCTGCTCCTTGTGTACCCTTTACACAAACAGCTGTTAAACCTTCAGCAGCCACTCTGCCAGCTTTTTTTGCAGCTGCAGCTAGACCCTTAGTTCTAAGCCAATCAACAGCCGACTCAAAATCGCCATTTGTTTCCAATAGCGCTTTTTTGCAATCCATCATGCCAGCGCCGGTTTTTTCTCTTAAATCTTTAACTAGTGATGCTGATATAGACATTACTTAATCTCCGTGAATTGTTTTTATTAAGCTTTAGATTATTTTATAGCCGGAGCTTTTTTTGCCTCGACTTTTTCTGTCTTAACTTCCTCTATTCTTTCTTCTTTAACCGCTCCTGTTACAGGTTTTTTTTCAGAAACTTCAACTTTTGGTCTAGCCTTAGACACTTTAGCTACTTTTTCTAATTTGGTTACCCCATCAAGAGTTTTATTTTCTTTGGCAACTTTATTTGCCGAACCAACATCCACACCAGAATCAGCAAGAGCATCTTGTATTCCAGCAAGAGCAGCATCAGCAAAAAGACTGCAATATAATCTAATCGATCTAATCGCATCATCATTTCCAGGAATTGGATAATTGATATTGTCCGGATCAGAATTACTATCAACAACGGCAACTATTGGTACACCAAGCTTTACAGCTTCGCTAATAGCCAAGTGCTCTCTATTTGTATCGATAATAACCAATAAATCAGGACGCCCACCAATTTTTCTTATACCAGATAGTGATTTTAATAATTTACCTCTTTTACGGCTAAAATCAAGAATCTCTTTCTTTGTATAAGTTGCAATTAGTTCTTCATCTTCAAGAACTTTTTCGATGTGATCAAGTTTCTTGATAGATTTTGAAATGGTGCTCCAGTTAGTGAGCATCCCACCAAGCCACCTGTTATTAACGTAAAACTGACCGCACTTTTCAGCATATTCAGCAATTAATTCGGTTGCTTGAACCTTGCTACTTACAAAAAGCACTTTGCCGTTATTTTTTACTGTTTCATAAATCTTTTGCAAACCAATTTGCATTAACGGTACCGTTTGTTGCAGGTCAATGATATGGACTTTATCTCTGACACCATAAATATATGGAGCCATTTTAGGATTCCATCGTGAAGTTTTATGACCAAAATGAATACCAGCGTCTAGCAAATCAGCGACGCTAACTTTAGGTAAGTTAGACATTATATATCTCCTATGTTTTGTTAGTTTAACCTCCGCATAAACTAAAGACCTGACTAGCAGACTAACAAAGCTTATGCGTGTGAATTTCTTAGCCCTTAAATTTTAAAGACCAAGAGTGGCAAATAATATAGTAAATAAGCTAGGCGAGCAACAGAAATCTTAAGGTACTGTAATAGCGACGCTAACAACATAGAGCTTTTAAGCCCTAAATCAACCTTGTACATAATATTTATTGATCTTAAATATGAATTACATTTAAGACATCACACGTATCAAGTATTATAATACGCATATGTTATTAATTTAGGAAATAATAATGAAACCATTACCTAGATTGGTTGTATTTTTTCTTGCATCATTTATGGGTATATTTATTTGGTGGCTGATAAAACCTGGAAAAATGGGAGCCCCGTTTGATTCTTATAGTATACCTGTTAATTTTATAGCCTTATTTGTTTCCAATTTTCTTATACTTGGTTTTATGAGACCTCATGTTTTTTTAGGTTTTATTGGATTTACAGTGGGTCAAATTGTATATTTAACGCTTGCTGAGCCAAGTGACTCCCTTTTTATACTGGGCCTCGCTATAGCAATATTTATTTCAATACTTATATCAGCTCTAAGTTATGTTATCTTTTTGCTTATCGAATTTTTAAGGAAATTAATATTTGATAAGTAGCTTTGCCAACATTTCTTCAGAAACAGAATCCCAGCTATATATAGATTCAAAATCGTTGAAAAAATTAACTCCCCTTTTAAGAAGAAGTGATGGATAAAATTTTGACTGAAAGGCTCTTATTACGTAATTTGTCTGCATATCAAACTCTGAACTCTCTTCTATTTTATAGCCGAGCTGAGCAAGATTATGTTGTAATTTTCTTATCATATCACCTTTATCGCCAAAATAGTATAGCTCCTTATATTCTAATCTAGATACATCATGCCAAATACCAAGGTCATTATTAGCAAAAAATTGCCAGTCAAAAAATATCCCTGGATCGATTTTTCTATCCGGTGCCACATCAGAATGGCCAATAAAATTTATCGAAGGCACAGAATATTTTTGTACCAGTACTTTACTAAGAGTAAGGCACGAATTTATTTGTTCTCTAGAAAATTTATTATTACCTAAATTATCTAGCTCTATTCCTATAGAATTTTGGTTAAGAGCAGATTGCCCTTTCCAAAAACTTTTACCAGCATGCCAAGCTATTTTATCATCTGCAACCAGTTGAAATATCTCTCCATCTTCTTTAATTAAATAATGAGAACTCACTTCAGCCTCTTTGTCGATTAATCTGTTTAGGGCCAAATTAAATGGCATTTCGGTATAATGGACAATTATGTATTCAATTGGTTTTTTTCGATCGGTAAAGTTTGGTGAGGTGAAATTAGCGTTGATTAGCATAAAAATATGGATTAATTTTGCTTTGGAAGTTAGTATATCGCAAGATTTTACTTTTTTCTAAATAAATAACTTAAATTTAAAGGATCTAAATTGACTCAGCAAGAAACCTCTAATCATACTTTACAAGGATCTTTTAGATCCGAAGTGTTCTCATTGTTACTTGTTATCATTTTAGCTCTTGGGGTCAGAACTTTTATTTTGGAGCTTTTTTACGTTCCTACTGGTTCAATGAAAGCTACAATCTTGGAGGGAGATTACATTTTCTCTACCAAGTACAGTTATGGCTATAGCATTTATTCTATCCCGTTTAATCCAGATATTTTTGAGGATCGTATATTTGCAAATAAACCAGAACGGGGAGATGTGGTCATTATGCGCCCGCCACATGATATGCAAGAACGCTATATAAAGAGATTATTTGGCTTACCTGGTGACAAGATACAAATCATTGATGATCTTATTTACATAAATGATACACCAATTGAACGGATAGAAGTCGGCAGTTATATAGATGAAGAAGGAATAAACTTCAGAAAGTTCAAAGAAACATTACCAAATGGTTCTAGTTACTTTTCTTATAAAATGAAATATCCATCAACCAAAGTTGCTGTTGATCACAGCAACTTTGGTCCTTATGTAGTAGAACCAGGTAAGTACTTTTTTATCGGAGATAATCGCGATAATTCTGGTGATAGTAGATATCAACTTGGCAGTGTACCTTTTAGAAATTTCATTGCTAAAGGGCGGTTTGTTCTCTTTTCAACAAAGCAGGCACTATGGGACTCAAACGAAAGTTTTTTTGGACAAATTAAAAGAGTTGGGACTTGGTTTATGTCTATAAGATTCAGCAGGTTTTTTAATAGTTTATATGAACCAGATGTAGCTGTTTAATGATTGTCGACTTTACACAACATATTGCAGGACTTGAAAATGCACTTAATTACAAATTCAAAAATCTTGCTTTACTAAAAGAAGCTCTAAGCCATCCATCTTTAAAACAACATGATAATACGATTGCTGACTATGAACGACTTGAGTTGTTAGGTGACTCTATTCTTGGCTTCCTGATTACCGAAATGATTTTCAATAACTTTCTCTTTTACGAAGAAGGTAGCATCGCAAAAATCAAAGCCTACGTTGTGTCCCGAGAAACTATAGTAAAAGTAGCAGAAACTCTTTGTCTTTCGAACTATATTTTGATGGCAGCAGGCGAAGAAAAATCTGGAGGCAAAACCAACCAAAATAATATAGAAAATGTTATGGAGGCACTTCTTGCTGCAATATACCTCGATAGCGATATTCATCAAGTAAGAAAAATAGTTCAAAATTTATGGTTTAGATATATAGAAAACATAGATTTTAATTTAATTGACCCAAAATCTTCTTTGCAAGAATGGTTGCACCACAAAAATCATAGTACTCCCGCCTATGAAGTCATTAACAAAGAAGGCCCTGTGCATGCTCCTGTATTTACTGTACAAGTTATAGTTGGACAACACAAACAAACAGCAACAGGCAAGTCAATCAAGGAAGCAGAAAAAGAGGCGGCAAGAAAATTGCTGAATATATTAAAGAATAATCTATAGTAAATTAACTTGAAGTAGGGATAGTTAATTTTAGAGCATCGTCTCGCGCAGCCTAGGTTTCTAGGTGAGCACAAACCGAGAATCGCTAAACTGGCTGTTCCTACTTCAAGTTAAGAAACTATATTATGAAAAAATCTCTTTCAGTCTGCATAGTTGGAAAACCAAACGCAGGCAAATCAACTTTACTAAATCAAATTATTGGTCAAAAACTTTCTATAGTTACACCAAAAGTACAAACTACTCGTTCAATAATCACAGGTATAGTAACACTTGATGATATTCAGCTCGTTTTATTCGATACACCAGGTATTTTTGAGCCAAAAAGAAGGCTCGAGAAAGCTATGGTACGTTGTGCTTGGTCAAGCCTTAGCAGCGCTGATATGATTGTATTAATAATTGATAGCTCATCTAAGTTGGATGACATTATGCAGGAGATTATTAAAAGAATAAGCTCAGTTGGTAAGAAAATAGTCATCTTGATGAATAAAATCGATTTGCAGTCAAAATATTACATGGAGAACATGAGTTCTGCTTCGCAAATAGCGCCTCTTGCTAAAATATTTAACATATCGGCTCTTGATGGTAATGGTATCGATAGTTTTCTCTCCTTTTTGAAAGAAAATGCAACCGATTCAGGATGGATGTATGAAGAAGATGATATCACCAATTTGCCCGCCCGCTTTTTAGCTAGTGAAATTACTAGAGAGCAATTATTTCTTCAGTTACACCAAGAACTGCCATACAACTTAACTGTAGAGTGTGAGAGTTGGCAAGAGCAAAAAAATGGTTCGGTAAAGGTTAATCAAGTGATAATTGTTGGCAGAGATATTCATAAAAATATGATAATCGGTAAACATGGAAGCCGAATAAAAGAAATTGGCTCTATAGCCAGAGTCAATATTGAAGAGCTGCTTGGCATAAAGATTCACCTATTTCTCTTTGTAAAGGTTAGAGAAAATTGGGAAGATAACCCAGAATTATATCATAATATGGGTTTGAAGTATTAGGAGTTATTATAGCAAAGATTGTTATAAATGGGACTATTATTCAAAATTTAATCGATTCATTAGCGAATGATAATCACTAATACTAATACAGAATAATTCTAAATATTCTCATTCTTAATCACAGCTTGGTAAGCATTAGATTTAAAATACTGATTTGCACTAGAACGAAAGAGAATGAATGTAAAGATTGCAAACATTATAACTTCATGAATTAGAGTTATTCTATAAGACGAGCTAAGGATTAATATAGAAAAACTAAATATATGATAACCTAAATACAAAAATCTTGCCCAATTCTTACCGTACAACATCGCAATTCCACTAGATATTGAAACAAAAAGCGCAAAATATCCTAAAGCATATTGGACACTGCCAGGAATATGTCTTTGATGTTCCATCAATGTAAAAAGCTGCTTATGATCCATAGACAAATCTGCTATAACATAAAACACTAAACCTAACACTCCGGTTACAATAAGAATCCAGCAAACTATAGTTACTGATCTTGGTCTATTATTCATACAAGTCTCTTTATCTTCTAAAATTTAAATATATTAATTAACATCACAGTCAAACTCAATAGTCTCTCCGTCAAAACTCTAAATTTTTGATATAATTTCAAGAATTTCAAAAATAAATCACCGCACATTCATTTTTT
>NZ_JARJFB010000050.1:0-11224 GCF_034554655.1 Candidatus Megaera venefica | reverse complement strand
GCTGATAAAAGTGAGGAACAGCATAAAGCTGACCAAGCTCAGGCTGATAAAAGTGAGGAGCAGCATAAAGCTGACCATGATAAAGGCCATAAGGATGACGACGATAAGAGTCATAAAGCTGACGACGATAAGAGTCATAAAGCTGACCATGATAAAGGCCATAAGGATGACGACGATAAGAGTCATAAAGCTGACCATGATAAAGGCCATAAGGATGACGACGATAAGAGTCATAAAGCTGACCATGATAAAGGCCATAAGGATGACGACGATAAGAGTCATAAAGCTGACCATGATAAAGGCCATAAGGATGACGACGATAAGAGTCATAAAGCTGACCATGATAAAGGTCATAAGGATGACAACGATAAGAGTCATAAAGATGACCATGATAAAGGCCATAAAGATGACGACGATAAGAGTCATAAAGATGATCATGATAAAGGTCATAAGGATGACAACGATAAGAGTCATAAAGATGACCATGATAAAGGCCATAAGGATGACGACGATAAGAGTCATAAGGATCATCATGAACAAGGTCATGATGATGACAAAGGTAGTGGACAAAAGGATATTCATCATGACCAGAATAATGGACATGAAAGCCATGGAGGTGAACACTATTCACAACATGAAATGCCAGCGGCTGACAATGATGATTGGACAAATGCTATCTCTGATGATGATCACTCTGGTAATTCTGAACCAAGTAATTGGATGGAGGATATTGAAAGTGATCATGATGATTATAGTCAGCACCATGATAATGGTCATGAAAACGATCAGGAGCATGACGTTAATAACAGTGATGAAGGTAATCATCATGACAATGGAGATGGTAGTAATGGTCATCAAGGGGGCGGTCATAACCATCATACTTAGTAGGTTGTTTATGTTGGCATTTAGACCAAAACTCTGCTGGACAAATATTGCGAAAGAGTTTTAGTAGTTTTTTGGTCGCGCTGGTTTATGTGTCAAAGAATAATTTGCAATTTAAAATTGCTTTTTGACATATATAATTATATCAATGAGTTGTGAGCGTAATAATATTTATGTGGGAAACAGATGAATCTTGTAGATAAATATGGGCTTGATGATCCACCATCTAAGTTTAGATTAAAAAAATCTGAGTTAGTTACTGCCACTTTAGCAATTAATCTACTTTCTCTTGCTCTTCCCGTCATGGTGCTTCAGGTTTATGATAGAATCCTTGCTAATCGTAGTGATGGAACTCTAGTGGTATTAGTTGTCGGAGTGTGTATTGCTATTTTCTTTGAAGCTATTTTGAGGATTGCAAGATCCTACACTATGAGTTGGACTGGAGCGGTGTATGAGTACACTTTGGCAGCCAATGCCATGAGGTACTACATCAATGCTGATCCAACGAAGGTTAAAACAGAAGGGGCTGGCAGACAGATACAGAATCT
Organism: Candidatus Megaera venefica; assembly: GCF_034554655.1. Classification (NCBI taxonomy): domain Bacteria; kingdom Pseudomonadati; phylum Pseudomonadota; class Alphaproteobacteria; order Rickettsiales; family Rickettsiaceae; genus Candidatus Megaera; species Candidatus Megaera venefica. Next base: position 9,794 of record NZ_JARJFB010000050.1, on the reverse strand, counting down.
TGGAGCTTTCTCAAAGTTAAGAGATTTTTACGGCGGTCAAACTCTTATTACATCCGTTTGCTATTGTTTTCCTGGTTTTGATTTCGTATTTAGCTGGTATATTGGTATTTGTTCCGATTGCGTTAATTACTATTTTTATGATTATTACTTGGTTTTTAGGCAATAGGCTTATGAAAGCGCTAAAAGCTCAAGGTGTTTGTGATGATAAAAGATACAACTTTATTATTGAAGCTTTGCAGGGAATTCATTCTATAAAATCTTATGGAATTGAAGCTGTCTTTCAAAGACGTTATGAAAAGTTAGAAGAAGATTCAAGTCTAACCAATTATAATGCTTCGCTTATAAGTACAGAGGGTTATACTTTTGGTGTGTTATTTAATGAAGTAATGGTTATTGCGGTTGTCTCTGTCGGTGCACCTATGGTTATTAACGGCGACTTTACTACTGGTGGATTAATTGCAACTGTCCTTCTGGCTGGTAGGTTAATGCAGCCTATTCAAAAAGCTTTATTCCTTTGGACCAATTTTCAGGATTATAGGCTTGCTAATGAGACAGCTAATTCTATATTTTCAATTGACCAAATTCAGCGACAAAAAGCAGAAGTTAATCATGAGAGTGCTGGCACAATTGAGCTTAAAAATGTCAGTTTTGGCTATGGAGCAAACTTGATATTTAGCGATATAAATCTGAGCCTTCGCATACCAGATATTATAGCGATACACGGAGCAAATAATGTTGGGAAATCTACGCTTCTGAGGTTAATTGCTGGAATTTCACAGCCTAGGTCTGGTTCGGTGATAGTGGATGGAGTTCATGTAAGTGATTTAGCTTCCGAAGATTTAGTTTATCACGTAGGATTAATTGCCGCTGAAAGCATAATGTTTCAAGGTACAATTATGGAAAATCTTACGGCTTTTGATGAGTCGAAAGAGGCGAGAGCCCTTGAGCTGGCTGCTATTCTTAATGTTGATAGAGAAATTGCATTATTGCCTCATGGATACGATACTAAAGTGAGTGATGGTTTTGCCGATACTATTGCTCCTGGAATTAAGCAGCGTATTGCGATAATAAGAGTGTTGTTGAACAAACCTAAAATTATTCTATTTAATAATGCTGACAAAGGCTTAGATAGAGAGGGTTACAGCCACCTAATAAAGCTTCTGACCATGCTTAAGGGTAAGGTCACAATGATTGTTACAACAGATGATCAAAACATTAGTAAGTTAGCAGATAGACATTACCTTCTTAAGGATGGTAACTTAACTGAAGTTGAAGCTCAAAGCGCTGCTATCTTTGAAATAAAACCGTATAAAGAGTTGAAGATATGATTACATCAGTTGATTTAGTAGCTGAAGAAGAGCAAGCAACCTATATTGAGACTGATAAGATAGATGAGCTAATGCGTCTGTTTACCATGCATAGTTTAGTTTCCAAGGTAACTGATGATGAAAACTTATATGCAGCTTCTTTGGCTATGCTTGTTTCTTCATTAAACTTAAGTGAAAATGCAAAGCATTTGTTTGAATCTTTACCTTATACGAAAGGTAGAGAAATTGATTTACTAGATATTTTGAATACTATGGCAAATCTTGGGTTTACTAGCCATGACATGAAAATGAATCTGAGAGAAGTTGATGATAGATTAATGCCTTGTTTATTCATACCTGATAAAAAGGGTGCTGTTCCAATAGTCTTGCTTTCAAAGAAAGATGGTGAGATAACTGCTTTTGGTAGCCGTATAAAAAAAATAATAGAATTTCGACCAAAAAGCGTTAAAGGTCATGCTTATTTTTTTGAACGAATAAATCCAGATCAAGTAGAGGAAGATTTTCAAACTAAAAAAGCCGCAGGTATGGCTTGGTTTAGTGTAATATTTAGCCGGTTTCGTCCAATTATGAACGAGATTTTTTTAGTAAGTATATTTATTAATCTCCTAGCTCTTGCTATGCCATTATTTATTATGTCAATTTATGATAAAGTAATTGGTTCTGGTTCAACAGCAAGTTTAAAAAGCATTCTTATTGGGATTGGTATAGCTATATCAGCAGAATCAGTATTAAGGCTGATTCGAATAAAATCTATCATATGGCTAGGTGTTAGGCTTGATAATATTGTAAGTAACACAATTTTTGAGAGATTATTATTAATGAAAGCTACTTATACAGAGAATGCTTCAATTTCGGCGCAAATCTCTCGTATAAAGTCATTTGAGTCTGTGCGTAAGTTTTTTACAGGACCGTTATTTTTGGTCATTATAGAGCTTCCTTTTACTTTAATTTTGTTAACAGCAATTTGGATGTTAACTGGTGTATTAGTGGTTATTCCTTTTGTGGTACTGGCCCTATTTACATTATTATTGTTCTATTATCAGTCCAAAATTCGTGTTGCAATGAGGGCTGCGGCTAGAACTAGCTCGTATCGTCAGCAACATGGAATGGAAACTTTCATAAAAATGCATGCGTTGCATCACAATGGTATGGCTAGAAATTGGTGGATGAAATACAAAGAAAAATTAAGTCAGTCTTCTATAACAAGCTTTAATTCAAATTTCATTTCATCGACAATAGAAACATTAGCTCATTCAGTTTCTATGCTTTCAGGGTTAGCTGTTATTGGATTTGGTGTTCAGTTGATTTGGGATGGGAGTATCACTATAGGGGCATTAGTTGCTACAATGTTATTAATTTGGAGGGTTTTGGGGCCTCTGCAAACCATGTGCTCAATGCTTCCTAGAATCGAACAGTTAAAAAGTAGCATTGATCAGATTAACAGGCTTGTTAATGTAGAAATAGAACGCAAACCTACGGTACTTAAAAGGCCTATAGAGAAACTAAATGGACATATAAAACTGACTAATGTCGGATTACGCTATAGTACAGAAGTTGAGCCTATTTTTGTTGGTTTAGATATAGATGTGCAGCCGGGAGAAGTTATTGGGATTACTGGTGTTAATGGGTCTGGAAAAAGCTCTTTGCTAAAATTAATCAATGGTTTGTATAGGCCGCAAACAGGAACAATAAGAATTGATAATACAAATATCAGGCAATTAGAAGTCATAGAATTAAGGAATTATATTGCTTATTTGCCTCAGATGCCGAACTTTTTTGAAGGTACTATTAAAGAGAATCTACTCCTGGTAAACCCCCTTGCTACGGATGAAGAAATTAACAATGCTTTGATACAAGCCACAGCTATGGATGAAATAGAGGAATTAGAGCACGGCTTAGAGACGGTAATATATGGAAATAATCCATCCTTACCTTCGGGCTTTATATATACATTAAATCTTGCAAGAGTTTTTTTGAAGAAAAGCAACATTATTTTGTTAGATGAATTGCCAAATGCTTCTTTAAATGAAGACGCGGGATCTGCGTACAAAAAACTTATTTCAGACTCAAAGGCGCAAAATAAAACAGTATTTTTTGTTAGTCAACGAGATGACTATATAAAACTTGCGGATAGGGTAATTGTACTTCGTTCTGGGGGTAGGCCTACAATTATGAAATCAGACGAATTTATTAACAAATACGGACAATATTAAATGCTAAAATCATTTGTTAGACTGATAACTGGAAGAAGTAAATCTCACTCAAAAATAGATCAGCTGAGGTATTTATCTCAGTCGGCATTGATTGAAGAAACGTCTGCTCCATATGCGGTAAGAACTACTTTGCTCATGATAAGTCTAGTAGTTATATCTTTGATTATATGGGCTGGATTTACTCAAGTAGATGAAATAGCTGTTACAGATGGTGAGGTTATTCCAAGTAAACATGTGCAGGCTATTCAGCATCTTGAGGGTGGAATTATTGCCGAAATTAAAGTTGTAGAGGGCGAGTTGATTGAAAAAGGGCAAACCATACTAATTTTAGACGGAACGGCGGTCAAGCGTGATTTATCTGCACTGCGGGCGCGTAGAATAGCTTCACAGTACAAAGCTCTCAGGCTTAAGTCTTTCATAAATAACACGACGCCTGATTTTACCGAAATAGAGGGAGAAAAAGCGAACGATGAACTGGTTAATGAGCAGCTTAAGTCTTTTACTAGTATGATAGAAGCTCGAGAGGATGAAAGGGACGTGATAACAGAGCAAATAACCCAGAAACAATCTGCTCTTGAGGGGCTTGAGGAGAAAAAGAAGACTCTCGAAGAGAATGTTAAATTAGTTAGCGAAGAGAGAGGCCTCAAGGAGCAATTATACAAAAAGGGTCATCTGAGTAGGTTCAAGTTTTTAGAAATTCAAAAACAAGCGAATGAGATTAATGGTGAATTGCAAGAAACTGAATCTGCAATAACTCAAGCACAAAATGCAATCTCTGAATACAAAAATAGACTTGACTCTTTAGGCTCAACGTCTATTGATGAAGCTTATAAAGAATTGAGTCTTGTGGAAGGTGATCAGGCTCAGATAAACGAGAGTATAAAAAAACTAGAAGAGCAGGTAGGGCGGTTAGAGGTAAAATCACCTTCATATGGATATGTCAAAGTTTTGAATATTAAGACTATTGGTGGGGTGATAGAATCTGGAAAGATTTTAGCTGAAATTGTTCCACTTGAAGGAAACTTAATAGTAGAAACGCAAATTCAACCTAAGGATATTGGGCATATTAGAACTGGATTACCTGTGAAGATAAAAGTTGGTTCGTATGATTACTCCAGATATGGGGCAATAAATGGTGAATTGATTTATATTTCTGCAACAACATTTGTAAAAGATACTGGTGTTAGATATTATATGGGAAGAGTTTCTCTTGCTAGGAACTATGTTGGTTCGGATCCAAAGAAAAATTTAATTGTTCCTGGAATGACTGTGCAAGCAGATATTGTTACAGGGAGTAAATCTATACTTGCGTATTTATTAAAACCGATTCGTAATTCTGTAACAACAGCATTTTCAGAAAGATAGTCATCAAAGGTTAGTTATTGTATGGTATTAATAAAAAACGAAACGCTCAGCCCTTCGATAATTCTTGTTGTAGATGACGATAGAACTACGCTTATGACACTTGAAGCAAGATTACAAAGTCATGGATATAAAGTTTTAACTGCAATTAGTGGAAAGTCTGCGTGTGAGATTATAGAAAAAGAGCATTTAGTAATTGACGCAATACTTCTTGATAGGATGATGCCAGAGATGGATGGTCTTCAAGTTATTGAATGGCTAAAAAGGCAAAACAATCTTACAAAACCTCCTATTATTATGCAAACAGGTTCAGATAGGCCTGATCAAATAAAAGAAGGTATAGATGCTGGAGTATTCTATTACCTTACTAAACCTATTGCAGAGGAGGTTTTACGATCAGTTGTTTCATCTGCAGTTAAAGAATCTAAACAAAAGAGAGTTTTAAGAGCTGAGTTAAGCGGTCATAGAAGTAGTTTTCAGCTTATGAATAGAGCAGTGTTTCATATTCAAACTATCTCGGAAGCAGAAAATATATCTTGCTTTGTGGCGAACTGTTTTCCTGATCCAGAAGCTGTGTTACCGGGCGTTGCAGAACTAATTGTTAATGCTATAGAACATGGTAATTTATCTATATCTTATGACGATAAAACTGCTTTGTTACTTTCGGGCAAATGGCGAGAAGAAATGGATAAAAGAGCTCAATTACCAGAGAATACAGGTAAGAAGGCGGAAGTAGATTTTGTAAAAGATGGTAATAAATATGCAATTAAAATTTCTGATCAAGGCAAAGGTTTCTTTTGGCAAAAATACATGGATGCTGACCCGTCTAGGGCTTTAGAGAGTCATGGAAGAGGAATTGCTAGGGCAAATATGATATTTTCTAAGCTGCAATATAATAAAGAGGGAAATCAAGTTCTAGCAACAATAGATAGTACTATGAAGTCAACAATTGACTGGTAGATTAAATGAGAAATGTGCTAATTTGCAATTTGGTATTGTTTTTAGCCTACTTTGTTCCTGGAAAGCTAGGTTTTTTACTAGCGTTACCTCCTGATAACTCGACCGCAATCTGGCCATCTTCTGGTTTTGCTTCAGCGGGCATTATATTGCTTGGATATAAAGCGCTACCTGGTGTTTTTTTGGCTCCTTGATACTAAACTTGATAAATTTAAATCAAAGATTATCACTATTAGAAATTTTCTCACCAGCGGTATTAAACTCTCTAACTGCGCCTGGGTTTATTGCTATTGGCGCCACTCTTGAATCCTTTACAGTCTCATATATTATCCGAAGATTTATTGGATTCCCTAGTTCATTGTCACATTGGCGTGACGCCTTAGTTTTATTTTTGGGAGCGGGATTAATTGGAGCAATCCCATCCCCCACTATTGGAATTACTATGTTTTATCTTAAGGGGTTTATTGCCTCTAGTGAATATTGGTATAGTTGGTGTTCTTGGTGGATTGGAAATAGTTTAGGAATAATTGCTATTGCACCAGTGCTGGTTACTTTGTTTTCACCGAAAAAATATATTAGTAGCAGGCGAAAACTGTATATCGCTGTTCCATTACTTGTGATGCTAAGTGTGATTGCATTAGTGTTTAATAGTACAAGTGTATATGAGGTAAAGAAGCTTCAACAAAATCTAGAGTTACAGGCAAAAAATGCTACTATTAAGTTCGAGCATGAAATAGCGGTTAAAATTAAAGAGATAGAAGCGGTCAAGAGCTTTTTTGACGCGTCAGAGTTTGTTGATAGACTAGAATTTAGAGAGTTTGTTAAAAATTTTGTTGATAATTCGTCTACACATTCACTGCAGTGGGTTTTTAAGGTTAACCAAAATGATATCTCTTCTTTGATTGAACTTACTAAGAAAGATGGGGTTGAAAATTTTGCTATTACTAATAAGGGGGGTCAAAACGTTAAGCAAAGGTCAAATAAAATTTATTATCCAGTATTATACTCTGAGCCGTATAAGACAACTATGCACCACATTGGTTTTGATATGGCATCTGATGATAATTATAAAGCTGCGTTAGAAACTGCAGCAAAAACTGGAAAAATTGTAGTAGCGCAGATATACGTACAAGATCAAAATAATATTATGTTTACTGTTTTTAGCCCAGTTTATAATAATAAGGATAAAATTGTATCCGCAGAAGGCAAAGAAAAGAACCTAAGTGGATTTATAGTCGGAACGTATAAATTAGATAAAATTATTAAGAGTTTTTCTGAGGAATTAAAGATCAAAGGTATTGACGTTACTATTTTTGATCATGCGTCGCCTAGGACAAACGAAGTTGTAATATATAAATCTTTTGAAAAAACTCCAGAAATTTTGCTGTTTGCCTCAACCTCTATTGATGTAGGAGAAAGAGTTTGGACAATAAAATTTGAACAAACAAAAGAATATTTAGTTGCTAACAAAGAATGGCACCTTTGGTACTTGTTACTTGTTGGTTTAGGTATTCAAGCTTTAGTTTCCATACTAACCTTAATTATTACTGGTTATTCAGATACGATTGAGGGTTTTGTTAAAAAGCAAACTTTTGAGTTAAAGGAGAGTGAGACTAGATTCCAGTTGGCTGTAAAAGGTACAAGGGATGGAATTTGGGATTGGGTCGATACTTCAAAAGAGGAGCAATATTGGTCTCCCCAGTTTTTTAAATTGCTTGGGTATGAACCGAATGAATTAGAGGCAACTCGCTCAAATTTCATGAAAATAATACATCCGGATGATGTTGAAAAGGTTGAAGCGGTTTTTAGTTCTCATATTTTCAAAGGTAGAACCTTTGATATTGAGCACCGTATGTTTAAAAAATCGGAAAAATATAATTGGTACCAGTTTAGGGGTATTATTATAGTGGATCAGGATTATGCCACTAAGAGAATGACTGGTTCTATTACGGATATAAGCGATAGAAAAAGTACTGAGAAAAAACTCAAGCAAGCTAAAGAAGAGGCTGAATCAGCTACTAGGATGAAATCAGACTTCTTGGCAACTATGAGTCATGAGATAAGAACTCCTATGAATGGGATAATAGGAACGACAGAGCTTGTGTTGGATACAAACTTGACTCCACAGCAAAGAGGCTACATGGATAATGTTCTTTATTCAGCAGAAAATTTGCTTGAGATACTAAATGACATTCTTGATTTTTCTAAAATTGAAGCTGGTAAGATGGATTTAGAGATGAATCCATTTGATTTTAAAAGAGCTGCCCAAGAAGTTGTTGATTTGTTAATACCAAGAACTTTAAAGAAAAACCTTAAATTGAGTTTGATATATAAAAAAGATACCCAAGAATATTTAATTGGGGACTCAATGAGAATTCGTCAGATTTTATATAATTTAGTAGGTAATGCGATTAAGTTTACTGAAGCTGGAAGTGTCACTATTACAGTTGAGAATCAGGCAGCTGTTATTCCCCCAAAAGGGAAAGCTATGATAATGGTTTCTGTTCAAGATACTGGAGTTGGTCTTACTAAGGAGCAAAGGCGCTCTATATTTAACAAATTTGTACAAGCTGATAGTACAACTACTAGAAAATTTGGAGGAACGGGCCTTGGTTTAGCTATTTGTCAAATGTTGGTATCAATGATGGGTGGAGAAATTGGTGTGGATAGTGAACCGGGGCAAGGGTCTATTTTTTCTTTTACATTATTGCTTGATATAGCTTCAAAAGATAGTATCGAAGATAAATCACTGATAATTGTAGATGACCTAGATCATGGAATAACTACTCCAATTAGGGTGCTTATGGCCGAAGATAATCGTATTAATGCTGAGTTTGCGAAAGAAATGCTAGAAAAACTTAAATGCGACGTAGTATCAATAAGGAATGGTAAAGAGGCAGTAGACATTCTGCAAAAAGATAGAGAATTCCATCTGATATTTATGGATTGCCAGATGCCAATTATGGATGGGTTTGAAGCAACTAGACAAGTTAGAGAATATGAGAAAAAAAATAATCTAACGCATATTCCTATCATTGCTCTTACTGCAAATGCGATGAAAGGTGATAAAGAGAGGTGTATACAGGCGGGTATGGATGATTATTTAAGTAAACCAGTCAGGCAAAAGAATTTTGCTGAGATGATTAGAAAATGGCTTTTAAATAAGGATAGTAATAGTTGAATAGATGTGTGATTAAAATTGAATTCATCAGTGTTATTAATTCAGTTCAAAAAACTATACCATACCGAAAAACTTGTAAATAGTAGTATTTATGATTAATAATAAAATTAAGTAAAAGAGATATGTAATACGACTAGAAGAAGTATTTGTAAGAAGCAAATATTTTTGTAAATATAGAAGAATAACTAGGCGAGAAAAATTATGACAAACTCACAAACAGATATAATAAACATGCATACTATTGCGGAAGCAAAATCGCTTATGAATAGTCGTTTTCCTATGATGGTTAAATATTTTCTTGAGGATACACAAATGTATTTAGCAGAAATTGAAAAGGGAGTGCAAGAAAAGAATGTAGAGATGGCCATTTCTCCGGCGCACACAATAAAATCCTCTGCAAAACAACTTGGCGCTGAGAGAGTATCCGTTATTGCTAAAGCTATAGAAGAATTGTGTAGAAATATTTCTGAGAATGGTTATTCTGGTTTTGACGAGTTCGAAACATTGTATGACCAACTAAAGAAAGAAGTAGATATTGCTACTCCTGAATTAAAAAAACTCTGTTGACTAAATACCCTAATAAACTTTATAAACGTCAATTTATAGTAAGTCTGTAATTCGGGTGAGTAAATTCCACGACACCTTAATATGGAAAATAAGCGTAGCGACTATAGTTAGTCTCTCCGTCAAAACTCTAAATTTTTGATATAATTTCAAGAATTTCAAAAATAAATCACCGCACATTCATTTTTT
>NZ_JARJFB010000049.1:0-11271 GCF_034554655.1 Candidatus Megaera venefica | reverse complement strand
AAAAAATGAATGTGCGGTGATTTATTTTTGAAATTCTTGAAATTATATCAAAAATTTAGAGTTTTGACGGAGAGACTAACTACCCCAAAAGTAAACGGTGATTGGTCAGTAAGCTTGAGGTCGGCTCTTAAAAAGAGAGAAAGGAACTATAAAGATTTTTTGGGCTGGATTCAAAAATATCAAATTAAAATATACTCATCTTTTGAGTTTTCCAACCTTGTAAGTGATAAAAATAAGATTTCTTCCCTCGTTACTCAAATTGATGGAATTAAGCAGCCAGAAAGTGCTACTTTACAAAACATTGATAGTCAAGTTCCATTGTATTTAGAGAAATATTCCATGGTTTTTATTAAACCACAATATGGTTCTAAATCAGAAAGAATTATTGTTTTAAAAAAGAATCCAAATGGAATAAATTTTTATTATTACCCAACTAAATTTAACTCCCCAGGTCTCCGTGTACACAACACTTGTAGCACAATTCCTGAGGTGCTGAATATGGTTAAGCAATATGCTATCAATGAAACTTTTTTAATACAGCAAGGAATAGAGGTGCCACGTTACAAGAATTCGCCAGTCGAGTGTCGTGTTTTGATGGTTAGCGATGGGCTAAAATGGCATCCATTTCATATAATATATCTTGGTTTTCCAGATACTCATGTTTCAAACCAGCCGCATACAGATCATAACAGTGTCGATACCATTAAGGTGCTAACATCATTATATGGTGCAAAGGAAGCTGAAAAAATATTGAAGAGTTTATTGAGTTTATCTGCTGCGATTACTGAGCGTTTAGATAAAATGTATCCTGGTGCTGTACATGAAATGGCTTATGATTTTATTCTAGATCAAGAAAGAAATATATATTTTTTGGAAGTTAACACCAAGCAAGCGATGATAGCTCCAACTGCCAATTTAGTTAGTCCTATCTTCAATATACTTGCGGAGGAAAAAGATTCTTATGATAAATACCTAATTCCTCACGGTACTATATTAGGGCAGTTTTTGGAGCAAAGAATAACGGAAGCAAGAAATGAATATTTAAAAAATTACTCTCCTAACATTGAGCCCAAATCATCTATCTTTAGTCTGTAATATACTGTAACATTTGCTATAGTTTTGGCTTAGTATTTTTTGATTTTAGAGCCAAAAACCCGAAGCCTAATTGTCCTATAAAACAACATATAGGTATTATAGCAAGAGCATAAATGAAGTTATCGATAGTATATATTGCGCTTCCCATTTCATTGACTTCTCCATTCCAATTATTTTGAAGTGCATTACCAATAACTGAATGGAAAAAGTGACCAAAAGACATATTAATGCAATTTGTGACAGCAATAGCAAGTCCTGCGCTTGAGGCTTCAACTTGGCTGCTAACTACCGTAAACACTAGTACTTGATAGCAACAAAAAATTCCTAAGACAAACATGAGGATAGCGCTAGTAGTTAACGATAGCGGTGGGAGATAAAAGAGTATAAGGAAGACAATTATAGTAAAAGTTCCTGTTAGGAATATCATAAAATTGGCTGAGCGTATAAGGCCTGCAGCTAGTGCAAGAAGCGGACCACCGAAACACATCCCAATATAAACAAAAGATGTAATGGTTCGACTTTCGTTTTTGCTCATAGCAAAAATTTGACTAAAGAATGGTATCGCCCAGACGTCAGCAAACCCTTCTAGGGATCCCACCATCAGACCTCCAGAAATACCAATTAAAAGAATTTTAGGGTTTAATAATAGTTTGATAACGGAGCTAAATATATTATTTGTATCAGTATTTCTTACAGTATCCATCTTGCCAAAAAGAAGCATCATTCCCGCTAGTAAAAAAGCTGTTAAAGCAAGCGTGTTAAACGTATCGTTATAACCGAATTTATCAAATAATAATTGCATAGGTGTTGCGCCAAAAACAGCTCCTATTAAGCCAAAGGTAAATGAAAATCCTAGTAAAAGTGAGTGGTACTTTTCTTCAAAATGTGTTGTGGTGATTTTTGCAACTGACAGAAAGGCTACTCCAGAGCCCACGCCGATTAAAAATCGGCCTAATAGTAATAAATTCCAATTATCTGTGGTAACAAAAGTAAGAGTTCCAATGCCAGCTGTAGCTATTGCAATAGATGTTACAAATCTAAAGCTTAGACGATCAAGCATGATCCCAAGAGGAATTTGTGCCCCAGAGTAGCCAAGATAATAATAACCGGCTAGAGTGCCGAAGCTTGCGGCATCGACAGAAAATTTTTGAATAATATCTTCTCTAAGTATACCAGCAGAAAGCCTTAGAATGAATTGAAAAGCAAAGAATAAATTGGCCAAACACCAAAGGATTAGATACTTTTTTTGAAAAGTTTTGGTCATCGTTTGACTAATTCATAAAATTTGGAAATAGCCGCTGATAATACTAGTTTCCTTTGGATATTGTCAATATATTTAATTAGAGAAAACTAACGTACTCGAATAGAAAAGTATTAATCTCAAATACATTAGTAATTGCTAACAGATATTTATTTTGTATAATCACGACTGTGATTATTACTCAAACGAAGGTTTTGTAGCTATGACTCGAGAAATTACTGTCAAAATTTTTTATATATTATTTGCCTTCTCTTCATTAACTAGCTGTCTTCCTGCTGTTTTTACCGGGGCTGCTGGCTCGGCTATGGAATTTGCTAAAGACAGACCGGCTAATGAAACCCTTACTGATGCTAGAATATCGGCAGGAATAAAGGCAGAATTTATTAAAAAAGATTTCCGTTATTTATACACTAAAATTAAAATTGAAGTGGTGCAAGGACGTGTATTATTAACTGGCACAATTGATAAAGAGGAAGATGCTGTAAAAGCTGTAGAAATAGCATGGAATCAGAAAGATGTAACTGAGGTTATTAACGAGTTGAAAGTTGACAAAAATAGCCGACATTTTGATTTGTTGCAGTATACGCGCGATACAATGATTACTAGTCAGATTAAATCTAAGACATTCGTGAATCGTGATATAAAATTCGTAAACTATACTGTCATAACTATAAATGATGTTGTATATCTTTTTGGAATCGCACGGTCAGAAGAGGAATTAGAAAAGGTAGCAAATATTGCTTCTAATGTTTATGGGGTACAAAAAGTTGTTAGTCACGTGAAAATAAGTGACATGATTCAAACTGATAAATCTAAAGGGCGTGAGAAAGAAAAAGAAGTAAAAGAAGTAAGTGGCAAATTCATTGATGACGATAAGGTTACTGTTGTTGAGCCAGCTAGCGTTGAGCCAGTTGACGTGAAAGAAGATAACAATGTTAATCAGAGTGTGAAAGATGATTGGTAAAATTTTTATTTCGCAGAAATTTTTTACGTTTTTTATATTATTAGTCTCCTGTATTCTTCTTAGCGCCTGCCAGGGAGGTATGCAATACAAAAAATTATCTAAAGAGGATTCAAAAAATACAAAATACAAAGGGCATTATAAAGTTGGCAGTAAATACACAATAAAAAATACCACTTATAAACCAAAAGAAGTTAAGAGCTATACGCAAGTCGGTATGGCATCTTGGTATGGCAAGAAAAATGGATTTCACGGTAAAAAAACAGCGAATGGTGATGTTTATAACAAAAATACTCTGAGTGCAGCGCATAAAACACTGCCACTCCCTTCGTTGGTAAAAGTAACTAACCTTGAAAATAATAAGTCTGTTGTTGTTATGCTTAATGATCGTGGTCCCTACTCTGAGGGGAGAATAATAGATCTTTCTGAAAAAGCCGCAGAAATAATAGATATGAAAAGGAAGGGTACTGTAAAGGTTAAGGTACAGTACCTACCTACTGAAACAAAAAAATTCTTAACTACTATTGGACTTGAAAAGAAAAGTGGGGCAAAGACTAAGAGCTCGGTGCCTAATCGCAAATGTTCTGTGAATTGTCACGTTAAGTTAGTGAATTTACAGCACAAAATTAAAGTTGATAAGGGGTAAGGAATTTCAACGAACTGCAATTCTTTAAGATTATAAATGCTATTATAAAAATTAAGTAGGCTAATATGAATTCAGCGATAGTATCGAAGATCAAGTTTGTAGCAATTGTATTTTTTATTTTTACTCTGTATGGCTGCCACAAAAAAACGTCTAATATTCGTATTCAAGAATTAATCAACAAAGGGTCTTATAGTTACCAAAACTCTACTTATCCAAAAGATGCGAAGGAAGTAGATGACCCTATGGCTTTAAAAGTTACAGGGCATGTGCCGGACTGGCTTAAAGGTAAATTGTTCAGAAATGGTCCTGGGAAGTTTAGTATAGGGGATAAACGCCTTACTCATTGGTTTGATGGCTTCGCGCTTGTATCTTCTTTCGAATTTAAGAAAAATAAAATTTATTATCAGGCCGCTTTTCTAAAATCTGACCAACTGCTTGAAAGTATAGAACTTAACGATCTCAAACTTAGTGGATTTGGACAAAATTTAGGAGAGTCTCCAGCCAAGCATATTTCTCGTGACGGACAAAAGGTTAAAACAGCTAATGCTAATATCAACATTGAAAGGGTTGGAAAGCATTTAATTGCTTTTGGAGAAACACCTTTGCCAATTGAATTTGAACCATCTACCCTTAAGACAATTGGAATCTTTGATTACGATGATAATTTGAAGAAAGCAAAAATTTGGGAATCTGCTCATATGAAGCGTGATCCAGCCGACGGTGCGCTTTATAATTTTTATATCGATTATGGCAGAAAAAGTGCTTATGTAATTTATAAAATTGAGGATAACACAACTAGCAGAAAGTTATTAACACGGCATGAAGTTAGTGAGCCTAGTTACATGCATGATTTTTCAATTACTGAAAATTATATAATTCTAACTGCCTATCCTTTAGTAGTAAATCCGATAGACCTCCTTAATCCTAAATATAGTTTTATCGGAGCGCATAGATGGGAGCCTAGTCGTCTAACTACGGTCTACGTATTTGATAAAAAAACTGGTAAGCTTATTAGTGAGATAAATACCCAAGCTATGTTTGCTTTTCATCATATTAATGCTTTTGAAGGTAAAGACGGTCTAATTAATCTTTATTTAAGCGCGTCTGATAATGCTGATTTAGTTGTAAAGGTAGGAGAGACAGAAACAAAATATGGTCATGTTCAGTTACAAAAAATGGTAATTGATTTGAATAAATCTTCAATCGATATCGTTCGCTTATCCAAAGAGTCATATGAACTGCCTAGCATAAAAGAAAATCTAGTAGGGAGAGAAAATCAGTATTTTTATGCTGTTTGGTTTAACGCATTAGGTAACAAAAATGGTTCTGGTTTAGCGAAGTATGATATTAAAAATAACAAAACGAAGCATTGGTTACATGAAGGATTGTCTCCAGGCGAGCCGTTATTTGTTTCAAAACCTTCTGCAAAAAATGAGGATGATGGGGTGATTTTAAGTGTTGTTTATGACAAATCTAATAAAGAAGGCTTTTTAGTAATAATAGATGCTCATTCGATGAAAGAGTTGGCTCGGGCTAAGATGCCTCAAGCTTTGCCAATTGGATTTCATGGAAGATTTATAAAATAAAAAGTTTATTGAAAATTGAAAAAAAGTCCTAATTTTCTGCTTTTGTTTTGATGCTAATAGCATGCAGTTCCTTGACCAAAACTTCAGCCAAAGCTTCTTTGACAAGTCTGTGTTGTTTTATCAGTGGCAAGTCTTTAAAAACATTGCTGGTAATTTCAAGAGCATAATGGTCTTGATCCCCAGCTGTATCAGTGATTTTTATTTTCGCATTTGGAAAACTATTCTGTAGAATGGATTGGAGTTTAGTCTCTGAAATTGCCATACAGCTTTAAAGATAATTATTTTGATATGAAATCTAAGCATAAAATAGCCAAGTTGCAAGCATTAAATTTTATGCATGGCTTACCTTTGAAGGTAGGTGTGCTGGGTGGCACATTTGATCCTGCTCACGCTGGGCATTTGCTTATTTCTGAGCAAGCACTAAGGTTTCACCATTTTGATTTTGTCATTTGGTTGGTTGCTAACCAAAACCCAACAAAGCCTCTGATGCAGCGAGATATATTCATAAGGGCTCAGAATGCTCTTAAAGCAGCAATTCATCCTAAGATTATTGTTTCTACTGCTGAGTATGACTTAAATAGTTCTTATAGCTATGATTCAATGCGGCAGTTGATTGAGAGATATAAGTCCGTTAAATTTACTTGGTTGATGGGTATGGATAATGTTAGCAGTTTTAGAAAATGGTATCGAAGTTCAGATTTAGCCGAGTTATGTGATATTTTGATTTTTGATCGCCCATGCAATACACGATTGATTAATGTAGCTACAATAGGCTTAAAACCAAAAGCAAACCTTGCCAAAACGGAAAACAACAATATAATGATTCATAGAGGAAAATTGTGTGATCTGTCATCCACACAATTAAGAGATTGATGGAGTTCTATTTCAATGAATAATAACAGTGAAGATATAAAAGATTTTATATTAAAGTGCTTGGAAGAAAAGAAAGCGGAAAATGTTACTTGTATTTCGTTAAAGGGTGAAGTTCCGATAGCAGATTATATGATTTTTGCTAGCGGGCGTTCGGTAAAGAATATTAGAGCAATTGGCGAGCATGTAGCCCTTGAGTTAAAGCACGTATTGAAATGGAATGCTAGTGTGGAAGGTTTAGCTGGATCTGATTGGATTTTACTAGATGCAGGAGATGTTATTGTGCACTTATTTCATCCAGAAGCACGAGATAAGTTTAAAATTGAGGAACTATGGGAAAAGAGGTAGTTATTTAACATTATACCAATTAAAAAAATAAAACGTACAAAGTATATTTTGTATAAGCTAATTTGTTGTGTTGATTGGTATTACTTAAAGCGAAGGAATTATGGGAAATAATGTTCTAGTTATTGTTATAACTTTGATTGCCGCTGCAGTGTTTGTTGTGGCAATATTTAAAAAGCTAAAATTAAGCCCAGTGCTTGGATATTTAGTTGCTGGCGCGGTTATTGGTGATCACGGCTTAAAAGTTGTAACATATAATCAGACATCATTTCTTGGAGAACTAGGAGTAGTATTTCTTCTTTTTGCAATTGGTCTTGAGCTATCCATTGAAAGATTGAAAGCTATGAGGCGATATGTATTTGGACTTGGGTCTTTGCAAGTTTTAATTACTGGCTTAGTAATTGCTGCTGCCGTCGTACTTACTACCGGTGACACTAATTCAGCTATCATTATCTCAGGTGGCTTGGCTCTTTCGTCTACAGCCATTGTAATGCAAGTTATAAATGAAACAAAAAGTCAATCCATGCAGGTTGGTAGGGTGGCTCTGGCTATCTTATTATTGCAAGATTTTATTGTAGTTCCATTGCTGGTTATTGTGCCGCTTCTTGGTAGCGGTGGGGAATCAGTCGAATCACTCCCATACGTTCTTGGTCAATCTTTACTCAAAGCTGTATTTGCACTTGGTATTATCTTTGTGATAGGCAGGGTGCTGCTTCGTCCTTTATTTTCCTTTATCACACCAGATCATAGCGAAAGTAGTGAGCTTCCAATTGCTGTGACTCTGCTTGTAGTTTTAGCTGCTTCATGGAGTACAGAGCATTTTGGATTGTCACTTGCTCTAGGGGCGTTCGTATCAGGAGTTCTTGTTGCCGAAACTGATTTTAGGATAAAAGCTGAGGAGAGTATTTATCCATTTAAAAGCTTATTACTAGGGCTTTTCTTCATGAGTGTTGGTATGAAGATTGATGTAATGGAAATGTACAATCAATTGACTAATATTATTACGTTTAGTATAGCGTTAATTGTATTAAAAGCCTTGATTATTTCGGCTCTCTGTATTTTATTTGGTTTTAACAAAGGCGTTGCGATTCATGCCGGTCTACTTTTGTCGCAAGGTGGAGAGTTTGCGTTCATTCTCTTCGGCCTCGGTAAAGAGTATGGAGTTTTAGAAGAAGGCATTGCAAACTTATTGCTGCTAGTTGTTACGTGCTCGATGGCCTTGACGCCGTTGTTAGCAATTATTGGCCAAAAATTTGCTGAAAAATTTGAAAAAGGTTTAGGAAGGACGCCAAATCAAATTATTGAATATGGCGCTAGAGACTTGGCCAATCACGTTATTGTAGTTGGTTTTGGCAAGGTTGGTAAGATGGTAGCAAGAGTTCTGGAAGCAGAAGGAGTTAATTATATAGCTTTAGATATTAATGATGACGTAGTACGTGATGAAGTGGCTAATGGTTTGCCAGTATTCAAGGGAGATGCTTCGCAAGTTGGTACACTTAAGGCAATAGGTGGTGACAGAGCTTTAACTTTAGTAGTTACTATTAATAATGAGATTACTGTTAAAAAAATATGTAAAGTGGTGAGTGATAAGTTCGACCATCTTGAATTGATAATAAGATTAAAGGATTTGAAAAATTCTCACGAATTATATAATTTTGGTGTTAATACTATAATACCGCAAGATTATGAAACTGGTTTACAGCTTGGAAGTGCAGTATTAAAATCCGTAGGAATTAGTGAATATGAAGTAAGCCGTATTAAAGGACAATTTAGAGCTGGTAATTATGTAGTTGTAAAGCAAGATGAAACTTTACTTGAAATTGAAGAAGATGAATAGCTTTATACCAAGCCCTAAATTAAAAGGGATTACTAAATTTCAGAACATTGGGTTGAGCAAGTTAAAGCTATTAGGTGAGTACGATCCAAAACCCAGAAATTTTTTTGTCTTGTTTTTGAACTTTCATATTATTATACTCGTAGCGATAAGTTTTGTTTGTGTACATACTTCTCTTGCTGTTCCGAACAATTTCCCAGTGCCACGATTTGTAACGATAAAATTCAATGAGGTTAATGCAAGAACTGGGCCTGAGAATGATTGTCCAATAGAATGGGTATTTGTAAAAAAAAGCGAACCAGTAGAGGTTATTGCTGAATTTGGGCAATGGCGGAAGATTCGAGATATTAAAGGTGAAGGTGGATGGGTTCACTCGACTGTTATCGCTGGAAATAGGTCTGTAGTAGTGGTAGCAAAAAATCCTATCTTACTGTTAGGTTCCCCTGGAAAATATGAAAATGTTGTTGCTAAGCTTTTACCAGAAATCAGGTGCAGTTTAAACAAATGCCAAAAGGAATGGTGCCAAATTACTTGTAAGTCCTATAAAGGTTGGGTGGCTCGTAAGTTTTTATGGGGTGTATATCCTGAAGAGTTTGATTCCTAGTTAACCTGAGTTTGATATAAGAAGTGAATATTTTTGGTGAAAATCAGAAAGAAAATTTAGGAGCCAAACGGTGAATAATCAAGGGAAATCTTATGATAACATTGCACATGATTTTGCTAAAATGCGTGATTCTTTTAACACCGAGCAAAAATACCTAGATGCTTTAATAAATTATATTCCCGAAAAATCACACATCCTTGATATTGGTTGCGGCTCTGGGTTCCCTATTGCCGATTATTTAATTAAGAAAAATTTTCATGTTACCGGCATTGATGGGTCGCAAGAATTACTAGATATCGCTAAAAAGAAATGCCCCAAAATGCGAGGTTTGTATGGCGATGTTCGCACTACCACGTTCAATAAAACTGTTGATGCCATTGTTGAATGGTGGTGCCTTTTTCATCTTCCCAAATCAGACCATGAGCACATGATTGCGCGTTTCGCACAGTGGTTAAAGCCAGGTGGGATACTTGAGTTTACAAGCGGTGATAGTGAATATGAATGGGCTGATAGTAATATGCTCAACCAAGAGCTTCATTTTTACAGTCTAGCTCCTAATGTTTATGAACAGTATCTTAAAAAATATGGCTTTGAAATTCTTTTGAAAGAAAACGATCAAGAGCATCATCTTGTTTGGATAGCAAAAAAGAATGGTTAAACTGAACCATGGATAAGGAATAGAGTAATATAGTATGGTTTTACTGGTATGTGCTGTACACCGTCATCCTGAATTTACTTCAGGGTCTCATGAGATATAGGAAAGGTACTCAGCCTAATAGCATGCTAAACCCACTGAATTCGACATGAGGGTAGATAAGAAGATAGTCCATCCACCGAAACTCCCACAAGGCAACAAATATAAGGGTTGCAAGATAAAAAGCTTGGTCAAATCCATAAGAAAAAGGTAGAATAAGGGTATAAACCTTATGGATTTCGATAAAATGCCGATAGAGAATATTACAAGATCCCAAAAACAAGGTAAGCTTTTTGGGTATAAACTTTGCGAAGAATTAAATAGAAAAAATAAATTATATCAACTTCGAGAATTAATAAATTGGTCTGATTTAGAGAATAAATTATCTACAAAGATTAAAATTAGTAAATTTGGGAGGACAAAAAAATGCCCAAGAATTATGCTAGGCTTATCGATGTTGCAAGCAATGTATAATTTATCTGATGCTAAAACAGTTGAAGAATTTGAAGAAAATATATATTGGCAATATTTTTGTGGCTATGAATATTTAGAACAGAGCGCAACGGTATCGGAAACAGGGATTAGAAGATTCCGTAATACTCTTGGTGAAGATGGGTTTAATATAATTATGCAAGAGTTAATAAATATAAGCAGCAAAATTGGTTTGGTAAAAAAAAAGACTTAGAGGAAGTAATAATTGACACGACGGTTCAAATCAAGAACATAAAGCATCCTCATGACGTTCATTTAATGGAAAAGGCAAGATTAGAATTGGTAAATTTATGTTATGAGAATGGAATTTATTTAAATGAAACATATGCCAAAACTTTTAAAAAAGATACGCTCAAGCTCTGGAAATACAGGGAAGATAGCAAAGCTCGAAAGCGCAGCAAAATTATGAAAGGCTTAAAAATACGGCTTGGTAGGTTAATTAGAATATGCCAAAGAAGTTTGATTGCTAGCGAGATTGAGTTATCGATGGCAGAAAAAGAAGTTTTAAGTAAAGTCAAAAAAATACATGCCCAATCTGTTTTGAATAAAGTTCAAAAGAAAAAATACAAGGAAGAAAACGATGTACTATATAGTTTTCATGCCCCAGAAGTTGAATGTATAGGCAAAGGTAAATTACATAAACCGTATGAATTTGGTAATAAAGTGGCTATCGGAGTCAGCGGGCGAGGCAATTTTGTGTTGTGCGCAAAATCGTTTCATGGCAATCCATATGATGGCCATACTTTGCTACAAACTGCTGAGTCTGTAGAGAGTTTGACATCTATTCCTATCCAAAAAATGTTTGTAGACCTTGGCTACCGCGGCAGTAACATCAGCGAAAAAGGCAAAGTATATACGCCGTATACAAAGAAGAAACTAAGCA
>NZ_JARJFB010000048.1:0-11401 GCF_034554655.1 Candidatus Megaera venefica | reverse complement strand
CTTCAGACACATCAAGATCTTGCTGCAAATATTCATAACCACAAAAATATTGCCAATAAATATTTTCCTTTAGCTCTTCCTCCGTAAACGAATCAGAACCGTTGTACATAGCTTGAAGCATTGATAGTGCTAGCATTACTCTATGATCTTTCTTATTTCTACCAAATTGCTTGATTTCAATGTTAGGCAATGCTCTGGCTTCAAGTTCAGACCAATTTACTAAATCCCTTAGTTTATATAACTTGTTTTTAGGATTTAGTTTTGTAGATAATTTCTCTTCAAATAACCTTTCTTGTTTTTGGAGAAAAGTAATATTTTCTATAGGCATAATTTTAAAATCCGTAAGCTTTATGCGGTAATTATACCATTTTCTTATGGATTTTGTAAGCTGTTTATGACATGAAACCCCTTGTTAATTCAGGCGGGGAGAGTTTTGACGGAGGGACTAATAAGTTCTTTTTCGGTAAAGTTTAGATTCTTGTCTCTTTGAAATCAAGGGCTGTAGTCGTTTTTTTCCATTGCTAATTTAATCTTTTATGGGAAAGTTTTTTGGTTGAATCGCAAGTCTAGTGCTCTACAAGCCTTATGGGATATAGAGTTTTCTCTTATGTTACATTTACGCAGGAATGTGGTTAATACCCTTTATTTCTATCCTTAAAAAGAATGCTGAAATGGTACAATTATTCTTTAGCAAAAGAGCTAGTTCTATCGAGAATTTTAAATCTATTTCTCCTAGCAGCATAATGGTTAATTGTCAGAATAAGCTCAAAGCCTTGCAAGAATCTAAAGACTTCTCAAGTTTAAAAGAAGTAAATCAAGATAGTGCCAAAGAAGTAAGCTGGGATATATTAAATCTGTCTAAACATACAGAATTAGTTATGGATTTAATGGGAGATGATTATCCAATCGATGAATCAAGCGTGGCGTTTGGGTATTAATAAAAAGGGTATTAAAAAACCTTGCGCTAAAGTAGGTGTGAGAGAAATTCATAACAATCTCTCTGTTAATTTTAACCCGAGCATTAATAGAAGCCATATTACTTCAAAGAATTATTAGCTCTTAGTGTGAGTGCTCGGGTATTATTGTTTTTCAAGGTTAAAAAAAACTAATTTTCCCCTTTTAGATTTCCCAAGCACTGCACCTAAAGGTTCATGCCACTTTTAGGCGGTTGTTTAAAAGGTACTACATCTTTCGGTTGTGGCGTTGATTTTTTCTGGTTTTGTTTTGCCACTAACCCATCATGAATTTTAGAGACTTGCTCCTTCATAACGGGACTAACCATCACTTGCACTACTTTTTTCTGGAGTTTATTCATTATCCGAGTCTTTATAGAAGGCTTTGGAACCGATGGTTTCGGTCCTTCTTGTTTTATTTTTTCTGCAAGTTTTTGAGTGTTTTCTTCTACACCTTTACTTGTTAGCGGACCAACATTCTCCTTAATAGCATTCTTGATTCCCTCAACGCTAATAGAGCTTTTAATCTTCTGGCCAATTTCTGCACGCTTTTCCGGATCTCCAAGTGATTTAATGTTTTGTCCAGCTTCCTTATACTTATCTTGTACAGCTTCAAAAGTAGTTTTAGGTACCCCGGCCCTCTTGGACGCTTCAACAGTTTGTTCTACCTGTTCACCAATATTCGTTGCTACATAAGCAGTCATAATTGCCGGCCCAACTCCTGGCACTGCGGCAGCTGCCCCAGCAACAACACCTTTTACCAACGACTTGATTACTGACCCCACGCCTAATTCTTCGTTACGCATAGACTGTTTAAAAGCATAAACACCAGTAACAATTGATCCAAATACTGGTATAGCACTTGCTGCTATCAACCCTGTCTTAGCTCCCATATCCAAAGGATTAGTAGCAAAATGAGCAGGAAGAGACGCTATTCCAACAGCAAAATTTTTAACATCTCTTGCTACTCTGCTGAAAAAACCTTTTTTTTCCACTTTTTTTGGGGAATCCGTTTCAGCTTTATTGGAATCACTTTTTGCCATAGATTTCCTTATTTTTTTATAAACTACGATCTTAACTTTAACATATAAACTTAAAATATAGTAAATTTATTATTTAATTTTTATCTAATGACTTAATTAAAAATGATACTGTTGTTAAAGCTACAAAATATATAAATAGAATCTTTAAATAATAAAGAAGGTAAAACTAGTTGAAGCAAGCGCAGGTAAAAATAAGTTTTGATACGAATTCATTATTATCAATATTAGCTGAAATTCTTGAATGTTCCATACGAGAAAGAGATATATTACTTCCTATCAAAGCAACAGAAATAAGGAAGGATACAGGTGTAGAAATTGTTTATCGGCATCAATTTGATAGTATATACTCTTCTCCAATTGAAACACAAATATTAATACCAGCACAAATTAGTGATGATGGCGTATATAATATTTCCATATTCAGTAATCAAACTAGCCAAAACAAGACTGATCAAATCCGATTAGTAAAGTCTTCACTCATCACAGCTTTCACTAAACTAGAAATCTTGGCTCAATATAACAAAGGTCAAACATTTATTACCGTAATCGATCCAGGCCTTTTTCTTTCTAAGCTATTAGTAACGTCTATACCAACAGTCCTAATAAAATTGATCGCTGATTATTTTGCTTCAGCTTTGCATGTAATAACACTTCATCATCAAGCAACAACCCCAATATTACCAGTACTAAAAGAAAGGGCTGAGTTTGATAATGTGGATAATTCTCTCTTAGGAACACAAAACGATACAGAAACAAGCGATCTTTGTAAAGATTAATATATTAATCTTTACTTAACTATATTTCTTTAAACTATTAATTAGGTTCCTCGTCAAGGAATCTTTGTTAACAAAAATCTAGGGAGGTTAATATGGATCCACTAACTATTGGTCTAGTAGCTATGACTTGCTCGATTATAATTGCAGCCACCAACCTTACAATGTGTACCCTACAAAGTTGTACAGCTGTAAAAAAATCTTACAATGAACACAGTTCAGAGGCTAGTCACACCTTGTCAGATGATCACCATAACCCCGAACATGACAGCATACACCTTGTTGAGCTTGTAGGCAAAGCTGTTCACCCTGAATAATATTTAAATTATTTTGATAAATATGGGATAGTAAATTTTTTACTATCCCATATTAAAGATTAGTATGTTTCAATTCTACAGAACTAAAACTATTTCCTTACGAGCCACATATTGATCTACACCACCAACCAGCTAAACCAGGCATTAACCTCCAGAGATTACTACTTTTATTATTGACAGTATGTACTATGTATTGCTACAACTAATATGGAATAAAACTAAGTTAAGTTCTGCAAAATAGGAGAGTAGTATGACTAATAAACCGGTAATAGAGGGACTTAAAAACGTACTCGCAGATAATTATGCCCTATATCTTAAAACTCAAAATTATCACTGGAACGTTGAAGGCCCGAATTTTAAAGGACTACATTTGTTGTTTGAAGAACAATACGCCGATCTTGCAGGAGCAATCGATACAGTAGCAGAGCTTATCCGTGGTTTAGGCGAAAAAGCTCCTGGCACATTTGATACTTATATCAAAAGAACTTCCATCAAATCTGGTAATGAAAATGCTTCTGCACAGCAAATGATTCAGGATCTGCTAGAAAGTCAAACCTTGATTCAGAAAACTTTGCAACAATGCCTTGAAATGGCACAAAAAGCAGGTGATGAAGTGGTAGCTGGCTTTATGATTGAACGCCTAACCTTTCATCGTAAAGCATCGTGGATTCTGAAAAGCAGTTTATAAAGTCAGGAAGTATTACCTAATGTTTGAATTTGATCCGATTTTATTAGCCAGAATTCAATTTGCATTTACCATTAGTTTCCACATTATATTTCCAGCCTTTACAATAGGATTAGCTAGTTTTTTAGCAGTTCTTGAATGGCGTTGGTTAGCAACTGGCAATAATCATTTTCGTGAAGTTTATAAATTCTGGATAAAGATTTTTGCAGTTGCTTTTGGTATGGGAGTGGTGTCTGGAGTAGTAATGTCTTACCAATTGGGTACCAACTGGTCACTATTTTCTGATCGTGTAGCGAACGTACTTGGACCACTATTTGGTTTTGAAGTACTAACAGCTTTTTTTCTTGAAGCATCTTTTCTTGGTATAATGCTTTTTGGTTGGGACAGAGTGAGCAAAAAAATGCACTTTACCGCCACATGTATAGTAGCAGTCGGCACTTTGATCTCTGCATTTTGGATTTTGTCTGCCAATAGCTGGATGCAAACTCCTCAGGGATTTAGCATAGAACCGGATGGCCGCTTGATGCCAACTAACTGGCTCAAAATTATTTTTAACCCCTCATTTCCCTATCGCTTTGCACATATGATAACAGCCGCCTATCTGACTACAGCATTTGTAGTTGGTGGTGTGGGATCGTTCTATTTGTGGAATAAACGCCATTTACAACACGCCAAGATAATGCTAGGCATGGCTACAATCATGGCCGCATTAGTGGCACCAATGCAACTTATGATCGGTCATATGCACGGTGAGAATACTATGGAATACCAACCAGTAAAAGTGGCTGCAATGGAGGGTAACTGGGAACATACAACCAATGCACCTTTATATTTGTTTGGTTGGCCAAATCAGCAAAAAGAAACTACAGAATTTGGCATTACTATTCCAAATGGTGCAAGCTTTGTATTGACTGGTAAAGCAGATGGTAGAATTCCAAATCTTAAATCTTTTGCTCCTGAGGATCGTCCGCCTGTAGTTTGGGTCTTTTGGAGTTTTCGTGTTATGGTTGGGATAGGAATGCTAATGATATTAGTTGGTGGGTTAAGTGCTGTGCAATATTTTCGTAAGAAATTATTTGACAGTAGGTGGTTGCAAGGAGTTTGGATGCTGATGATGCCTTCAGGATTTATTGCGCTATTAGCAGGATGGTTTGTTACTGAAATTGGTCGCCAACCTTGGACCGCATATGGCGTGATCCGTACAGTACATTCAGTTTCTCCGGCTATCCTAGGACCACAAGTTGCATGGTCACTATTTGCCTTCGTGGTGATGTACACATTTGTATTTGGTGCCGGTAGTTACTATATTTTGAAGCTAATTGGTAAGGGGATTAGTGTATCCGAAGACACAGAACAATTCTACAAACACGGCCTTGAGGCTTCCATCATAGAAGCTAGTAAATCAAAAGGAGGTAACCATGTTTGATTTTTCAACTTTTATTGATTTACCGTTAATTTGGGGTTTGCTTATTGCTAGTGCAATCTTTCTTTATGTGCTATTAGATGGTTTTGATCTTGGAGTAGGCATCTTGTTTCCTTTTGCCCCATCAGATAAATGTCGTGACCGGATGATGAACTCTATTGCACCATTTTGGGATGGCAACGAAACATGGCTAGTGCTTGGTGGGGGCGGACTTTTTGCAGCTTTTCCTCTTGCTTATTCGATTCTCATGCCAGCATTTTATATTCCAATTATAGTGATGTTACTTGGCTTGATTATGCGTGGTGTAGCTTTCGAGTTCCGTTTTAAGGCTGAAGGTAAATCACGTAATATATGGGATTATGCATTTCATTTTGGATCACTCGGCGCAGCTTTTTGTCAGGGTATGATTCTAGGTAGTTTTGTACAAGGAGTTGA
Organism: Candidatus Megaera venefica; assembly: GCF_034554655.1. Classification (NCBI taxonomy): domain Bacteria; kingdom Pseudomonadati; phylum Pseudomonadota; class Alphaproteobacteria; order Rickettsiales; family Rickettsiaceae; genus Candidatus Megaera; species Candidatus Megaera venefica. The sequence goes on along the minus strand of NZ_JARJFB010000048.1, from coordinate 5,772 downwards.
AGTAACTGGACGTAATTTTTCTGGCGGACCATTTGATTGGGCTACTGGTTTCTCTGTTATGACTGGTATTGCAGTGGTCTTTGGCTATGCGCTGCTTGGTTCAACATGGCTTGTTATGAAGACCGAAGATATAACACAGGATTGGGCACGTAAAGTGGCTTCTTATGTACTATTTTTTGTTGGCTTATTTATGCTGTTAGTTAGCATGTCAATGCCTTTTCTCAACGAATGTATACAAAAATTCTGGTTTAGTAGCCCCAACATTTATTACTTGTTACCAATTCCTCTACTTACAGCATCTCTATTTTTTATGGTTTGGTATGATTTGCACTGTCCAAAACGAGAATATCGGCCATTTTTTGCTAGTATAGGCATTTTCTTTTTTGGTTATTTAGGATTGGGCCTTAGTTTGTTCCCTTGGATTATTCCCTATAAGTATAATATATGGCAAGCAGCGGCATCCGGGCCTGGGTTATCACTAATGTTAGTAGGAGTTGCTCCACTGCTTCCACTGATTCTTGGCTATACAGGCTACTGTTATTACGTCTTTAGAGGTAAATCTGGTCATGATCATATGTATTAAACAGTCAATAATAAAATACCTCAATGATTCACCTAAACTAAAGCAGTGGTTGTGGTTTATTACCCTCTGGTTTAGTGGTTTGTGCTGCGTACTATTGCTGAGCTATCCAATAAAATTGTTAATTAAATTTTCTCAATATTAGTAATTTAGGTTGAAGATGTGATATCAATTTAGCAAGATTATCATGCAGTTACCCTAAGCTACACCAGGTAGCTCTCAAATTATCCATACTAATTTCAGGCTAAATTATATAGCTTTTATTTTTATTATCATCCTCCAATAAATTTTTTTAATTCTCAACACAATATTAAAGTATATTCTTACTTAGGGTATGTTTTTATATTGATAAATATAACTTAGGGTAGTAAATTAGGAATAGTCATAAAATTTTGATTATTAATTTTATGAGGACTTTTGTACGCTGAATCAATTTTTAAAAGAGGTAAATCATGTCTAAAGGTAAACATACTGTACAACAAAATGAAACTCTATCTCATGTGGCAAAACAACACTATGGCAAGGTGGATTACTGGAAAGGTCTTGTAAAAGCAAATAAAGATATAATTAAAAAATATGATTTTAATAGTGGTTATGTTTTAATTACTCCTGGTCAGCAATTAGATTTACCTAGTGACTTAACTGTAAAAGCATATACAGATAATATAAATGAGCAAATTAACCTTTCAGGAGCTGATCATGTTACTTTCGACTTTTAAAGCTCTATAGAAAATATTAATAATTTATACCCAACGCACAAGCAACACTAATCAAATTTGTTTGTATCTAGAGGGAGTCGCAAACTATAATAAATCACATTGGATTTGCAGTTACGTGAGCACAGCGAGATTTGCTGAATTGGTAGCACCTATAATTCCATTTCTTATACTAATATTAGTATAAGAAATGGAAAGCCCTTATTTTATTGCGTAGTGGAGTCATTCACACATTATTATCTCTGTGAACTTGTTCAGGACCTATCTTTCTCAGGAATGAGTATGTATAAAAATCGCATTGAAGTTAAGTAAATTTGTATGGCCTATTCTTATTCTCTAAGTACTCTATCACCTTATGATTGTCATGAGCTACTTGTATATAGTGCACGTAATTCTCTGGCTTAAAATATCCGTTTATTTCTCTTTTCTCTATTCTTGCTTGTTCAATCTCAACCTGTGAAATCTCCGTTGATTCTGCAATTGCATAAATTACTTCCAAAACATCAGCGAGTTCTGTGATCAACTCTTCTCGTGATTTCGCTTCAGAAACCTCATTCGCTTCCTCTATAATTTTTTGTTTTAGCTGCACTACATATTCTTCTATTTCAAGCTTTTGGGAATTCACAACTACACCTTCCTTTGCCATACGATCTGGTAGCTTGCTCCGAATCAACTTGTTAAATGTATACTTTCTCATTTTATCACGATATTAATAATTTTAGAAGATAAGGCCATCCTGACCTTGGTTTAGAATCTTTGTCTGCTACCTAAAACCCTGAATCAAGTTCAGGATGACGACAGAAGATTCAGAATGGCTTTTTTGTATATTTCATTCAATTACTACCAGCTGAAGCCGGTAGTAATTGAGATTTATTTTTTAAGTAAAGTCATAAACCCCAGTAACCAGTTGTATTTTGCAGCACAACTGGCTCGGGTTAACCCTATTTACTTGAGTTTTTACGACGCAGCTTATTCTGAATCATCTGGGTCGCTGCCATTACCAAGCGCTTCTATATCTATATGTTCCACAAACTCGTTGCTAGCTTTTTTGCCTTCACATAGGATTGTTCCAGCGGCGTGAATTCGAGCTTGAGTGGCATTAATCTCAGCTTGCGTACTAGGCGCTAATGAGTTACCTAGTGTTAGGGTTAGGGTTGATTTAAAATGTTTGCTAAGGTTGTTAATCTCTGCGTCGTCATTAGCACGGCTTCTTTTCATATAAATTATCTTTATTTGTTTACTTTTTTAATTAATTTGCTTTAGTAGTAAGGGTCTATACTTTACTCAGTTAAACAAAGCATAAGCTCTAGTAGTAAAACTAGCATATTTTATAGATGATATATCTAAAATATGCTAACAAAAGGTAAGCAATTATCGCGCCTACATTAATTAAAACTAATAAAAATAAATCAAAGCTTACTTTCAATCAGTTTAATAGTCTCTTTGATGCCATAAAGCTTGAAAAACGAACCAAGTCTTGGACCTTGAGTTTGACCAAGCAAAATCTGATAAAGCTCTTTGAAAAAATCACGCAAATTCTCATATTCAGCCTCTGTGCCAATAGCATAGATTTTGTTTTGGATTTCCTCTCCTGATTCTGATCCATTTAAACCTGATAACATCACGATGATCTGCTCCAGTAATAGTTTTTGTTCACTAGTCGGCTTATGATATTCTTTTGTACTTTTGACAAAGTCGTTGTAATAAGTAACTGCAAAACCTGTCATATGTTCCAGATACGGCGCATTTTCTGGAGTAGCTTTAGGCGCATATTTAGAGATAAACCCCCACAACACATTTTTATCATCTGGATTGCAAACTGAGGCTAAATTAAGCAACAAACTGAAGCTTATACCATATGTTTCAATATTTGGTACATTACCTTGATGAATATGAAACGCAGGATTAGCTAGCTTTTGTTTTATATCCTCTTCTTCGTGGTACTTTTTATTAAACGTTAGATATTCATCCACACATTTTGGTATCACATCAAAATACAAACGTTTAGCTCTGGATGGCGATTGATACATAAATAAACTTATGCTTTCAAGCGGAGCATAGTGCATCCACTCGTCTACACTTATGCTGTTACCTTTTGATTTGGAAATCTTACTCCCATCGGCATCAAGAAATAGCTCATAAAAAAACTGGATAGGCACCTTACCGTCCAAAATACGACAAATTTCACTATACAACTTGGCATTTGGCATATGATCTTTGCCATACATTTCATAATCCACATCAAGTGCCGCCCAACGCATACCAAAATCTGGTTTCCATTGTAATTTGCAATTTCCCCCGGTCACCAGCACTTCAACAAGTTCACCCGATTCATCTCTATAGGAAACACTTTGTCTTTCCCTGTCTACTTTCTCGATCGGAACTTGCAATATTGCTCCAGTTTTTGGACAAACCGGCATAAATGGGGAGTAGGTTTTTTGTCTCTCCTCTCTGAAAGTCGGCAACATTAATCTCATGATCTCGTCATACTTATCTATAGTTTTGAGCATCATATGATCAAACGTTCCAGCCTTATAACAATCGGTTGCACTATAAAAAATATAATCAAATCCAAAGCGATCTAAAAACGATCGAAGCTTTGCGTTCATGTAGTGCCCAAAGCTTTCTTTCTCACCGAATGGGTCTGGAATTCCAGTTAATGGTTTACCTAAATATTGTGCTACCATTTCTCTATTTGGGATATTTCCAGGTACTTTGCGAAGTCCATCCATATCATCAGAAAAACATATAAGCTTAGTGGGGATATCGCATATCTGCTTAAAGGCCTCTCTAACCATCGTAGTTCTACTTACTTCAGCAAATGTTCCAATATGAGGAAGTCCTGAGGGGCCATAACCAGTTTCGAAAAGCACATAACCTTTGGCCGGAGTTTTCCCTCCTATATGGTCATAAATTCTTTTTGCCTCTATAAAAGGCCAAGCATTAGAATTTAATAAATTGTCGAAATTTATTGTCATAGTTATATTGTGGGTTTAGGATGTAAATATATTTTATTCGTAGTTACAATATTATTATAATAGATTCATGTCAATAAATCTTAAGAACACTCACGTCATCATTATAGCTATCTCGGTTGTAAGCCTTCTTGCAGCTTACCTGGCCGAGTATATCTTTTTACTCGCCCCATGCCCGTTATGTGTTTACCAAAGATTCCCTTATTTAATTTTTATTATGCTTGGGATAATTAGCCTTTCAAGCCAATATAGCTATCGTAAGTACTATATTACTGTAGCAATTATTTCCATAATAATTGCGTTCTATCATACTGGTATTGAAAGAGGAGTATTTGAACTATCCAGTTTTTGCAAACCTTTGGTCTCTGTTAGTGATAATATTTCCGTAGCAGACTTTAAAAAAATGCTATATCACAAAGAAATTGCCCTATGTAACAAACCAGCTTTAGTAATTTTTGGTTTGTCCATGACCGAATGGAATTTGCTTTTGAATATATTTTTACTTACAATGTTGTTTATGTTTAAAAACAAATCAAAAAGCTATTAGTTATACTAAATTAAATGCCTAAACCATATTTTAATGACAATAATAAAATCAAAGAAATCCTAATGGTAAACCATGCAGGAGAATTTGGTGCCCAGCGGATTTATCAAGGTCAACTTGCGTTTACTAAGAATCATAATGATATTAGTACAATACAACATATGCTTGAGCAAGAACTAGAGCATTTAAACTATTTTGAAAATGAAATTAAGAATGGCCAATCAAAACCAACTTTTCTGCTACCATTATGGAGTGTTCTAGGTTATGTACTTGGTGCCCTAAGTGCCATAGCTGGAACAAAAACATCTATGCTTGTTACAGAATCTGTTGAAGAAGTAATAGTGAACCATTATCAAGAACAAATTGAATATTTAGAAAATTCTGGTAATCAGAGTCAGTTACTTATTAAGATTAAGCAATTTAAGCAAGAAGAAGCTGAGCATATCGAAATTGCGATCAAGAATGATAGTAAAAATGCAGAGCTATATAGCGCTCTATCAAAAATGGTAAAAACAATGTGCAATATGGCAATTTATTTATCCAAGAGACTATAGAGTATGAAGTTACTATTAATGCGCCATGCACATACCGAGCAATCACCTGAAAAGCAAGATTTCGAACGTATACTGACGGATCAAGGACAAGCAGAAGCTATGGAAGCAGCTAATTTCTTAGATTCGTATCGGATTGATAAAATGATTGTTTCTTATGTAAAAAGAACCCTACAAACAGCAAATATTATTGAAGAACAAATTCCCATATCAGAGAACGAAGTAGTAAAAGAACTTTACAATGGAACTAGGGAAAATATGATTGAGCTCCTCTCTAATCAAGAAGATACAAATAAACACATCTTAGTAATAGGTCATAACCCTTTAATAGTCTCTCCGTCAAAACTCTAAATTTTTGATATAATTTCAAGAATTTCAAAAATAAATCACCGCACATTCATTTTTT
>NZ_JARJFB010000047.1:0-11417 GCF_034554655.1 Candidatus Megaera venefica | reverse complement strand
AAAAAATGAATGTGCGGTGATTTATTTTTGAAATTCTTGAAATTATATCAAAAATTTAGAGTTTTGACGGAGAGACTAGATAAACTGAATTTACTATAACGCCAGCCTAGCAAAGTTACCTACAAATAAGGTGATCAAACTTTTAAATTAGAGCTAGCTTAACTAGGGGTACTGTGATTTTGCGTTTATGCTCTATCGCATAGTCATTGATTTTTTGTACAGCGATGATTATTTCTGGAAATTCACGTGGTAATATATTTATTAAATAGCTGATTACTTCTTTATTAACAACTACCGAAAAGTTAGAAAAAAGCTTGAATATTAACATAGAAACTAGGTTATCATCTGGAAAATCAATGTCTAAAATATTCGTTGCATTAATTCTAGACGCTAAATCTGGTAAAGTAAGTTTTGGAACTTGGGTAGTAGTGATCAGTAAATACTTGTTACTTTCATGAATTGAATTAAATTGATGAAGAACTTTCTCTTCGTTCCAGCTGTTGTCAAATCCATCTATTACAAAAGTTTTGTGATGAGACAAAAGAGCTTCTGTTAGCTGATGAGCTTTCTTAAGAAATAATGCCCCAGAGTTTAACGACCATTTTTTAGCCAAATAAGTTTTTCCAGAAGATTTTGGTCCTCTCAAAATAAGCGTTTTTGCATATGGTTCCACTCCCCACGTTTCAGGTGGCCAACTAGTCAACGTCTTAAAAGCTAGATGATTTGAGGATGATTCAATAAACTCACTTGGATCGTAGCGATCATTACTATCAAAAGAGAAAGTGATTTGGTGCATAGTTCCTCTGAATTATATGCATTGTTTCTTGTCAATACGACTTATCTGGGAAGATAGACTATATAAATAACTACAATTATAATTATTTTTTAATCAAACTCTACCATAAGATCTTGGTTATGAAAATGCTTGAAACATATTTCTATTTGTTTCTTAGTTACTCTTTCCTCAGATAATGCCGGAAGCTCGGTTACCTTGAAAAAATTGACATTTAAAATTTCATTTTTATCAAATGCCAATTGACCTGGTTTTATAAGGCCACATAAGAAAAAGAGTTTATAAACATGGGGCCATTGGCCAGTTGGGTTGTGTTTTCTTTTGTCAAAAATCCCAACAAGTTTAATAACGTTTGTTTGAAAACCAGCTTCCTCGTATATTTCTTTTATAATATTTTCAGCAGGTGATAAGTTTACATCTGCCCATCCACCTGGCAACGACCATAAATTATCTGCTTTTTCTTGAACTAATAAAACTTTATCCTCTTTGAAAACTGCTCCTCTTACATCTATTTTAGGTGTAGCGTAACCCTTATCTGCTGTAAAGAGTTCTAATATTTGTTCATATTTATGATCTGATTTTAACGCTAATAGTTTTGCAGATATTTCTAAAATCCTCTTGTATCTTGCTATGTCAAATACATCTTTGCAATAAGCAAGCCCAGATTGTGCTATAGCTTGTAACTCTGTTATTTCATTAATCATATCCCTAAATTCTCTTATATATTTAAGACATAGGCTTAATAACTCTTGCCAAGTACTTTTGAAATACTAAAAAGCAATATAGCCTTTTAGCCCTTATACATATTACTGGATTTATAGTATTCAATTATATTCGATAGGCAAACTTTTACTATTCCAGCTATAGGTATAGCAAACAAAACTCCTACAAATCCAAATAGGTTAGCTGTAGCAAAGGCAGAAAAAATAATCCATACAGGATGTAATCCAATACGATTACCAATAATTTTGGGAGTCAGGATATAGCTTTCTACTGTGTAGCCTATAACAAATAGAATAATAACGTAAATGAGTTCTGAACCAGCTCCAAAAGAAAAATAGCAACTAATTGTTACGATTACGAAAGAGAATAGAACGCCAATAAAAGGAATAATAATCAAAAAGCCAGAAAAAATACCAAGGAGCAATGCCAGGTCAAGGCCAATAATGCTCAGGCCAGTCACGTAGTACAAAGTCAATAGTATGCAAATATTGAGTTGCCCTCTAATATAGGCAGACAGTAACTCGTTGATTGAATTAAAAATTTCTCTAACCTTACTTTTACTTCTTACTGGTAAAAGAGACTCTATATTCCCCACTATTTGAGGCCAATCTCTTAAAAAATAATATAAAATAATGGGTATTAAAGCGACAACAGTAAAGAAGCTTATTGTAGCAACTGTATATTGCCAGATATGGTTAGCGAAGGATGCAAATAAGGTCAAGGTTCCGTTAACAAAATTCTGAGCTGAATCAGAAATTTTGTTGGCAAGGTCAGGATCAACATTATGAAGTTTTGCAGACCAAGCCGATATCGCACTATCAAAGTTAGTTTTGTACATAGGGATTTTGCTGATAAAGGCGGAAATTTGGTGGTAAATTATCGGTGCAATTAAAACCATAATGGTAATGAAGCTGCTTAAAAACAAACCAAAAACGCCAAGCGTTACTACATCCCTAGGTAATGAAAACTTTCGGCAATTTGTATCTATGGCTGGTTGTAAAAGATATGCAAAAATAAAAGCTATTAAAAATGGTGCTAGTGTGTTTGATACGAGATAAATGATACCACCTATAGTTAGGAATATTATTGCCCATGCAAGTACTTTATTCATATTAAGATTCTTTAAAGTTTAGTTTGAATCATATCAGTCGTGCTGACTAAAAACCTTGCCATGCCAAATAACATTAATGGTACGTGATTGGACTCAAGAATATAAAAGTCCATCCTGAACTTAGTTTTGGGATCTTCTTTTTGCCGCCTTAGATCCGGAAACAAGTTCAGGATGACTTTTGGCAGTATACGAAGAGCCCTGCCGTGACATTTCTCATAGCCTCAGTTTTTTACTCAATCTCTTTTAGTAGCGCCTCTTCGCTTTTAGAAAGCTTCTTTTTTTTCGCGGGCACATCCTTTTTTCCTATAAAATCTTGAGCTCTGTAGTGAGGTGGCACTTCAAGCGATTTGTTACGGTGTACTTGATATTCATCTGGCATAGTCTCAGTCAACCCAAGTGTCGTTTTTGTTTTTTTGCTGCAGCCAGTAGATAAAAATAATACTGCTATAATCAACAGAATTTTTTTCATAATTTCTCCTAATTTCCTTTGTAATTAACGAACGGATAATTGGCTATCCGACGCTTTAAATAGGTATAACTCTATTTCTGTTTTGCGGCAACTATTTTTGCTAGTATTTGGAAACGTTTTTAACAGGTTGCAACAAATGGTATAAAATCATTGCTTGATACACCAACTATGTTCAAAGCTTTTGTCCATTTATCAGAATCGTTTTCAGAGAATATCAGTTCTTTATCTGGGTCAGCTATTATCCAGAGGTTGTGCTCCAATTCAAAATCTAATTGTCCTGATCCCCATCCTGTATAGCCTACAATAAATAGACTGTTTTTTGGTCCAATGCCTGTTGCTATATCTTGTAAAATCTGCACGTTCGAACTAACTGCCAACTCCCCTTGGTTTGGATTGAATAATAAATTTTTATCATATTCACTTGAGTGCAAGAAGAATCCTCGTTCTACCTCTACAGGTCCACCAATATGAATGTTGAGCTCGAGATTATCAAAATTAAAATTAGCATCAACCTTATTGAATAAATTATTTGCCAATGCACTTCTAACTGGGCGATTAAAAATCAGTCCTATGGAACCTTCATTTGCATGTTTAACAACATATATTAACGATTTATGAAATACATTGCCTTCCATAGCAAATGGGCTCGCTATGAGAATTTTACCAGTTAAATCTGAAAAATTTTGGTCCATAATTAAAATATTTACGTTAATCGCTGTTATTCTATATAGTTATAACAGTTTAGCATTTCAAGACTATGGTTATGGCTATAAGACAAGTTTACATCTTTTTCATTCTTATAATTTCTATATTATCAGAGGCCTATGCATCTAGCCAACAGTTTGTAATAAAAGTAGATGATTTTGGTGAAGTGTTTTTAGAAATGAAAATGTTAAAGGGGTATAGTATATATGCAAACGCCGAGGTGTCGAAATTTGGATTACCTATAAAAGTTTCCTTGAATAAATCTTCCAACCTCAACGATTATAAGATAATTTGGCCTGATTCTAAGCAAAAGCATGTCGATGGTGTAGGGGTAGTGCACTACTTTGATGACTTGGTAAATATCCATCTTGAGATAAAGGCAAGAGATATTACAAAACCGGTAAATATAGAAGCTGAATTAGAATATGCTATTTGTGGTGATATGTGTATACCTGTCAAACAAACTATAATAGGTAAGATCAATACAATAGAAAAAGGCTTCGGGCTTGAGAACTATTTGTGGCTTATTATGTTGTCGATATTAGGTGGGGTTATTTTGAATTTTATGCCATGTGTACTGCCAGTGTTATCGATGAAGATTTTTTCCTTTTTAAAAGATGATGGCATTGATAAAAGAATCGCATGCATGCTTACTGTTGCAGGAATATTCTCTAGTTTTTGGATCTTAACGGCAATAGTTATAGGTTTGAAAAATAGTGGTAGCCAATTCGGCCTGGGTATTAATTTTCAGGAGCCAGAATTTATTATAATTTTGAGCATTGTTATGACTATTTTTATTAGCGGTGCTCTAGGGCGCGTTGATTTATCTCTGCCGGATAGTTTGATGAATAAATTAAATGTTAATAAGCTAAATAATCAGTATCTTGAGCATTATTTTAGTGGTATTTTAGCGGCAATCCTTTCTACACCATGCAATGCTCCATTTTTAGGCACAGCTGTTTCCTTAGCATTTGCAGCAAATAATTTTCAAATATTTTTAAATTTTTCTTTTGTAGCCCTTGGTTTTAGTCTGCCATACATCATTATGATTTTTTACCCCCCAATACTAAAAATTATTCCTAAGCCTGGGAAGTGGATGTTTATATTAAAGAAAGTGCTAATATTATTCATGGTCGGAACAGTTTTTTGGCTTCTGTTCGTGCTTTATGGTCAAATAGGCGAAAGGGGTACCATTGGATTATTCTTACTGCTGCTCTTATTAAAGTTTTCGTTAGAAAGTGTAACTGGGATTATGAGGAGTAATAGTTTTAAATTGGCTATTATTTTAATAATCATTTTAGTTAGTATGATATTACCTATGAGAGCAAGTAATGAAGATTTAACAGCAGAGATGCAAGTTGATGATACTTGGCACAAATTTGAACCAGACAAAATCAAATCTTACGTTGAGGCAGGAAAAATAGTATTTGTAGACATTACTGCAGATTGGTGTGTGTCCTGTAAGTACAATAAATTGATGGTACTAAATAGAAATAAGACGATGAAGTTATTCCAAAACCATAATGTGTACGCAATGAGGGGAGACTTTAGTATGCATAATCAAGAAATATACGAGTATTTAGTTGCTAACGGCTCTTATGGAATACCTTTTTATAAATTATATGGCCCTAAAAAACCAGAAGGTGTAGTATTACCAGTTATAATCTCCTACTCAGACATGAATCTTGCTATTAGAGAAGTTTGGTGATTTTTATTAATAATTGTGGTACAGTTCGCCAGTTTTAAGAGTTGCATAGTGTAATATGACGATAAAGATCGATAATATTGAGCTTTCAAGCCCGGTAATTTTGGCTCCAATGTCAGGAGTAACAGATTTGCCGTACAGAAAACTAGTGAAGAAATTCGGGGCTGGTCTTGTGGTATCAGAAATGATTGCAAGCAGGGCTATGATAGTTCGCTCACATCAATCGATGAAAAAATGTGCAATTGACCAAGATGATAATGATGCGACAAAAGCTTGTGTCCAGTTGGCTGGTTGTGAACCGAGTGTCATAGCTGAATCGGCAAAAATTAATGAAGATATGGGAGCAAAGATTATCGACCTAAATTTTGGCTGTCCAGCAAAAAAGGTTGTAGGAGGTTTTTCTGGATCAGCTTTAATGCGTGATGAAAAACTTGCCGCACAAATAGTACAAGAAACGGTTAGAGCGGTAAAAATTCCTGTTACACTCAAAATGAGAATGGGTTGGGATGATGATACAAAAAATGCCCCAACACTTGCAAAAATTGCTGAAGATGCTGGTATTAAAATGATTACGGTACATGGCAGAACAAGGTGTCAATTTTATAAAGGTCGTGCTGATTGGGCATTTATTTCCCAAGTAAAAAAAGCAGTAAAAATTCCTGTAATCGCTAATGGAGACATTGTGGATATTGATAGTGCAATACTTGCGCTGAAAATGTCTGAGGCAGATGGTATTATGATTGGTAGAGGAGCGTACGGCAGGCCTTGGTTAATTTCTCAGGTTGCTCATTTTCTTAAGACTGGAGAAAAATTACCAGACCCGACTTTGGAAGTGCAGTTAAATGTTGTGCTTAATCATTATGATGAAATAATAGAGCATTATGGAGAAGATATAGGAATGAAAATAGCGAGGAAGCATCTGGGGTGGTACAGTAGTGGTTTGCCAAATTCAGGAGAGTTTCGTGCAACTATTAATCAACTAAGCAATGTTGACGAAGTAAAAGATACGGTAAAACAGTTTTATGGACCATTAATTTAACTCAAAAATATATATAGAAAAATGAAAAAAGAGTGTGAATCGCTTTCTAACTCCGTTGAGGTAAGTTTAGACAAGTTTTTCAGGATGCATGCAGGTGATAATCCGGAATCTGGTTTGTATGAAAGAGTGATAAATGAAGTAGAAAGAAGCTTAATAAAAAAAACCCTAGAACATGTGGATGGTATTCAAGTAAAGGCCTCAAAGATTTTGGGAATTAACAGAAATACTTTGCGTAAGAAAATTAAAGAGCTAGGTATTTCAGGATATTAATCTTGGTTCTAGTCCAATCGTGAAAAAGCCAGAATAATCGTTCTTCTAGCTCTCTAAAGTGATTGTAGGCTACGGTGTTTTTATGTATCCAACCAATAATAAAATATGCTAAAAAAAATCCGGAATAGTTTTGTTAATTATCAATTCAAAAACATATTACTCTACGCAGTGATTGTCGTTTGTATTATTACTATAATATCCAGTATAGGTTTTATTGGGATATCTTTTCAAAAAGATTCAGATCCACTTGCAACACTTAGTTTTTTACTTGCTATACTAATTTCAACGCTGATTTTGAGTGTTTTAATAATTAGTAATAGAGTATCTAGTAATTTTACTTTTATAAAAGGTGGAGAGCGTAGAGTTTCAAAACTTCGTAAGAGAATTATTATTGCATTTAGTATTGGATCGGCTCTTCCTACTATTATTGTTGCTGTATTTTCTACGTATTTTTTTAACTTTGGGATAGAAGCTTGGTTTGATAAGAAAATATCAAAAGTCCTTGATCAATCGGTAAGTGTTGGAGAATCTTATATAGACGAACATATCTTGCAACTAAGAGAGACAGCGATTTCTGTTTCGGATGACTTAACGTCCATGTACTATGATTTGATCCATAGTCCAGATTTATTTCTAAAGGTTATTAACGCTCAAGCTGAACTTAGATCTTTTGATGAAGCAATAGTTTTTCAAAGAAATTCCAATACTATTTTAGCTCAAACTTCTCTTAGTTTTTCACTTGCATTTATGACAATTCCAGCTCATTTAATTGATAGAGCAAATAAAGGTGAAGTAGTGCAGGTAGACTCGGATCCATCTAAAATACGTATTTTGATTAAGATTAAAGATTATAATGATACTTATCTATTAATTGGCAGATTGGTAGATACAAAAATCATAGATCATATTGATAAAACTAAAGGGGCCGTAGCTGAATACGAGAAACTCAAAAATCAGATAGTTGCTATGCAAATTAAGTTCTCAATGGTATTTATTTTGCTTAGCGTAGTGCTCTTAGTTGCTTCAATTATTTGGGGCAGAAGGTTTGCCGAACGCATTGTAAGACCAATCAAAGAGCTAGTAATTGCAGCAGAAAAAGTTAAAAACGGTGATTTTTCGGTGCAAGTCCCGATAGAAGGTCTAAAAAAAGATGAGGTAAAAGTACTTTCCTCTGCCTTTAATAGAATGGTAAATCAAATAGATCACCAACAAAAGGACTTGCTAATTGCTCAGAGAGCCTTGGCTTGGTCTGACGTTGCAAGGAGAGTGGCGCATGAAATAAAGAATCCACTGACCCCAATTCAATTGTCTGCAGAAAGGCTACTTAAAAAATTTAAAGACGAGGTCAATGACAAGGAGTCTTTTACAAAATATGCAAATAATATACTCAAACATTCGGACGATATAAGGCAAATAGTATCGGAATTTGTAGAATTTGCCAGGCTGCCTTCTCCTAGCTTTGCTAAATGCGAAATTGTTTCCCTGATTAATGATTTGGTAGAGTCCAGAAAACTAATAAATGATACTATAAATTATACTTTTCGTTCAAATGTCAAAGCGCACGAATTTATTTGTGATATTTCGCAAATAAATAGGGTCATGGTAAATTTGATGCTGAATTCTGAAGAGGCTTTAGAAAAAACAACAACGAAGAAACAAATAAAAGTTATGCTGATTGTTGGTGCTGAATTTGTAAAAATTTGTATAGAAGATAACGGGCCTGGATTTAGCAAAAAGATGCTAAAGTCTGCTAAAGAAGCTTATGTTACAACTAAATCTAATGGGACTGGATTAGGGTTGGCTATTATTGATCGAATAGCTTTAGACCATTTTGGTAGTGTTAGTTTATCTAATAATGAAAATAATGGCGCAATGGTTGAGTTAACAATGAATGCCATAAGTTTAAAAAATAAGTTAAAATAAACACTAATCTTACTTAACTATTAAGGTTTTTGTAAAATAAATAGGGGGTATGTTGCATATTTACTATAAAAGATGTTGCTTTATAATTTGCAAAGCTATAACTTCTAGTTAAGCGCTTCATAATCGTAGATTGACTGGGACAAGACGCATATTGACTTAAGTTCATTGGAATTGGTTATGAGGGTATTAGGAAATCGTTATGCTTTGACAGCATTTGATTTTTTTTATTATTGAGTCTTTTAAAGAGTTAAAAAATATGGCACTAGATATTCTAATTATTGATGATGAAGCTGATATTAGAGATTTAATATCGGATATCTTAAAAGATGATGGTTTTTCAAGCAGGGCAGCAGCAAATAGTGCTCAAGCATTTAAGGCCATATCAGAAAAACTACCTAATGCAATAATTCTTGATATTTGGCTGCAAGATAGTGATTTAGATGGTTTGGGTATTTTAGAAATGGTAAAAAAACAATATCCACTTATGCCAGTTATAGTAATTAGTGGGCATGGCACAATTGAAACCGCAGTAAGCGCTATTAAAATGGGTGCATATGATTATTTAGAGAAGCCATTTACTCATGACAAGCTTATGATAATTTTAAAAAGAGCTTGTGAATCCGCAAAACTAAAAAGAGAAAACATAGATCTAAAATCTAAAGTAATAGATAAAACAGAATTTGTTGGCTCCGCTGCTATTACTACAAGGCTTAGGGCAGAAATAGAAAAGGTTGCTCCAACTTCTGGCAGAGTTATGGTAAATGGCGCAGTTGGAAGCGGTAAGGAGCTTTCTGCAAGGCTGATACATAAGAGATCTAAAAGAGCTAATGGTCCTTTTATAGTCTTTAGTCCGATTGCTATGAATGCTACTAAAATCCAGCAGGAGTTATTTGGTGAATTCGAGAGGCAAGAATCAACAAGTTTATTTGATAAGCGTGTCAGTGTACTTGAGGCGGCAAATAATGGTACTTTATATATTGACGATGTTGGAGATTTGCCTTTAAATGCCCAGAATAAATTGTTAAAATTCTTAAGAGATCAGACTCTTATTAAGGGAACAAAGGCTACAAAACTTGACGTTAGGATTGTGACCTCAACTACGAAAGATTTGCAAGTGGAGATTACTCATGGGAGATTTAGACAGGATTTATATTATAGATTAAATGTCGTCCCTTTGTATGTACCAATGTTAGCTGAAAGAAAGGAAGACATACCTTTATTAGTTAAATATTTTGTTAAGCAACTTTCAAAATTTTCTGGGCTGAAAGAGAGAGAATTTTCTGATGAATCTATTGCTGCGCTTCAAGCATATAACTGGCCAGGAAACGTAAGGCAGCTTCGCAATGTAATAGAGTGGACTTTAATTATGAATCCGCCTAGTTCTTCATCGTCCGACAAAATTAGGTCAGACATGTTGCCACAAGAGGTTATAAATAACAGTGTTAATATTTCAAAACCAGATACTAATCTTGATATGATGTCTATGCCGCTTAGAGAAGCGAGAGAAGTATTTGAAAGACAGTATTTAACCGCGCAGATGAATAGGTTTAATAGTAATATCTCTAAGACTTCAACTTTTGTTGGTATGGAGCGTTCTGCATTGCATAGAAAGTTGAAAACACTTAATATTCATGCTGCCAACGGTAAGCTTAATGGAATTGACAATGAAATGATTGACGATATGGAAGTATTGGAAGAGATTGCAAATTAGTAAGGATTGAAATTAGATGAAAAAATGGACTTTTATTGCAATTTTTTTTGTACTTGGTTGTAGTGATGCAAAAGAAGTTAGTAGTGGTGTGCTTAGTGAAAAGAAGAGCATAGAGATCAAAGAATATATCAATAAACAGCTTGCAGAGCGTAAATCAGTAGATCTTAAAGGGATGTACGGAAAAAATCTACGTGGTCTTAAATTAACAGGAGCCAATCTTGCTGGTAGTGATCTGTCTGGAATAGACCTTTCCGGTGCTGAGCTTGCTAGAGTTGATTTTTCTGGTGCTAACTTTGATGGTATTTTACTCACAGGGGCCACTATTCAAGAAAGTGATTTTTCTGGTGTTAAGTTCAAAAAATTCAATGCTCCAGGAGTAGATTTTCAAGCTTCTATCTTTAATGGTACTACCTTTGAAGATGTAAATTTTTCTAATGCCAATTTTGAAGAAGCTGATTTTACTAGCGCTAAAATTTCTAATTCAAGGTTTGACGAAGCTAATATGGTTAAGGCCATCATGAAAGAAGTAGAGATGGATAATGTAAACTTACAAAAGGCAAATTTGGTAAATGTAAATCTTTCTGGTTCAAAAATTAATAATACAGCTTTTTTTGGTGTTGATATTAGAGGCGCTACATTGTCTAAAGTTTTAGTCAAAGAATGTAGCTTTGAATCATCGGATTTAAGTGGAATAGTTTCTCAAGGTGCCAGTTTTATTAATACAGATTTTAGTCAGAGTATATTAGACGAAGCGAAGTTCACTGAAGATACTAAATTTGATTCGGCTACTTTTGAAAATGCCTCGATGAAAAATGCTACTTTAGAAAAAGTTATGTTTAATAACTCATTGTTTAAAAATATGTCTATGGCCAATACCTCTTTCTCGGAAGTGAAAACTCAAACTAGCTCTAAACACATAGCAATCCCCATACCGCCACCAATGCATAAAGTAGCAAGTGCTTTTTTGG
>NZ_JARJFB010000046.1:0-11534 GCF_034554655.1 Candidatus Megaera venefica | reverse complement strand
CTTCAGACACATCAAGATCTTGCTGCAAATATTCATAACCACAAAAATATTGCCAATAAATATTTTCCTTTAGCTCTTCCTCCGTAAACGAATCAGAACCGTTGTACATAGCTTGAAGCATTGATAGTGCTAGCATTACTCTATGATCTTTCTTATTTCTACCAAATTGCTTGATTTCAATGTTAGGCAATGCTCTGGCTTCAAGTTCAGACCAATTTACTAAATCCCTTAGTTTATATAACTTGTTTTTAGGATTTAGTTTTGTAGATAATTTCTCTTCAAATAACCTTTCTTGTTTTTGGAGAAAAGTAATATTTTCTATAGGCATAATTTTAAAATCCGTAAGCTTTATGCGGTAATTATACCATTTTCTTATGGATTTTGTAAGCTGTTTATGACATGAAACCCCTTGTTAATTCAGGCGGGGAGAGTTTTGACGGAGGGACTAGATAGCGTTATTTTTTGAACCAGCAGCTTGAACGAGTCAGCTACAAATTCGGTCAGATACGCCGATGTCAAGCACTTGGTCGCTCTGTAATCTTAAACCAAGTGCAATATAAAGCTGGTAAGAACACTAACGTAAGTATTGTTGCTACAGCTAGGCCCCCCATGATTGCATAAGCCATTGGTCCCCAAAACACTGTTGGAGCGATTGGAATCATTCCTAGGATTGCAGCTGCAGCAGTCAAAATTACCGGACGAAAACGATGCGTCGTTGCAGTTACTACAGCATCCCAGCGGGATAAACCATGAGCAATTTCAGTTTCAATCTGGTCTATGATAATGACTGAATTACGTACGATCATACCAATCAAGGCGATAATTCCTAAAATAGCAACAAACCCTAAAGGTTTGTTTGCAACCAACAATATAGCAACTATTCCTATTAAGCCCAATGGCACTACGCTTAATACCAGAATAACACGTTGGATACTTTGCAATTGCACCATCAAAATAGTTATCATAATTGTCAACATCAGTGGTACCACAGCTGCAACGGAAGCTTGAGATTTAGCGCTCTCTTCAATTGATCCACCAGTGTTTATTTGGTATCCAGCCGGTAATTGCGCATTAAGTTCTAAAATTTTAGAGGATAGTTTTTTTACAATAGTTGCAGGTAAGACAGTTGCAGAAGTATCGGCTTGTACGGTAATTGTCGGCATACGATCTCGTCTCCAGATCAAAGGATATTCTTGCTCATATTCAATGGTGGCAATTTGTAGTAAAGGGACTTTTTTTCCGCTTGGAGTAGAAATTTGTAATGTGCTTAGAGAATCAAGAGAAACTCGTTGTTCTGCTTCTGCTCGGATCACTACATCAATTAAATAAGTATTATCTCGTACTTGGGTGATTTTCATTCCTGATACCACGGCATTCAGTGCATTAGCCAAATCTTCTGAACTTAAGCCAAGAAGTTTAGCTTCATTTTGGTTAACTTTGATTCTTAATACTCGTGATGGTTCAATCCAATCAAAATTAATATCTTGAACGTGTGATTCTGAACCTAGAATTTGAGCAACTTTGTAGGCTATATCTCTAACTTGTTCTAGGTCATGACCGCTTACTCTATATTGTAATGGCCACCCGACTGGAGGTCCCATTTCGAGCGGCATGACTCGGCTGTTTATAGTTGAGAAATTTTCTTTAAATTCTTTTTGCAAATAACTTTTTACTCGTTCCCGTGCTTCTATATCTTTGGTTACAACTACAGTTTGAGCAAACGATGGGTTAGCCTGTGCCCCCTCGAGTGGTAAGTAAAAACGAATTGCACCTCGGCCTATATAGGAGCTCCAATGTACAATATCAGGATTCTTGTCTAACAACCGCTCTAGCTTTGTCACTTCATTAGAAGTAGCAAATATAGAAGAGTTCTGTGGCAATTGCATATTTACTAAAAGTTCTGGACGATCTGATGATGGAAAAAATTGTTGAGGAACAAATTTCATTCCTACAATTGATAACATAAATAACGCTATTGTAATACAAATGGTTGTTTTTGGAGAACGCATAGAACCTAATAAAATAGTACGAAACATTTGTGATAATTTAGTCTCGTGGTTTTGATGTCGTTCTAATTTATCTGGCAAAAGAGCCAGGCCAAGTATAGGAGTAAATATCACTGCTACAAACCATGAGGCAATTAAAGCAATGGCAATCACTGCAAATAAAGAAAATACATATTCACCAGCAGAGCTACGAGCAAATCCTACTGGAATAAATGCTACCACTGTAACTAATGTGCCGGTGAGCATAGGAAAGGCGGTGGAAGTGTATGCGAACGTTGCTGCTCTAACTTTGTCCCATCCCTCTTCTAGTTTTGTGATCATCATTTCAACGGTAATCATCGCGTCGTCAACAAGTAATCCCAAAGCAATTATTAACGCTCCCAAAGAAATTCTTTGGAGATCAATATGAAAAAATTCCATAGCTAAAAATACTATAGTTAATACTAGTGGAATCGAGAATGCAACCACAGCCCCCGCACGTAGGCCAAGACTTAAAAAGCTAACAAAAAGCACAATGGCGAAAGCTTCTTCTAATGATTTTGTAAACTCAGCGATATTTTCTTCTACTACAGTAGGTTGGTTAGCTACTAGTTGGTAATCTATACCAATTGGTAAATCTGCGCCAATTTTCTGCATGGCTTCTTTAACATTTTTACCCAGTGCCAAGATATCCCCGCCTGTAGTCATTGACACGGCCAATCCTATCGCTGGTTTTCCATTAAATTTAAATAGAGATTGCGGAGGATCAATATAATCTCGTTTAACAGTAACAATATCTCCTAGCGGAAATAGTTTTCCGTTTATATTCATGTTTATATTACGCAAGTCTTCTTCCGATTGAAATCCTCCGGAAACTCTTAATAATATTGTTTCATTTTCTGTTTGTACCATTCCTGCTGGTCTTACAGAATTTGTTGTTTGCAACATTTTAATAAATTCTGAAGGTTTTATTCCAAGCCCAGCAAGTCTTCTGATAGAAAATTCGATATAGATTTTTTCATCTTGGCTTCCTAAGATTTCTATTTTAGATACATCTGGTATTTGTAAAAGTTTAGATCGTGTATCTTCTATGTAATCTGTTAGTTCACGCCCTGAGAAGCCATCTGCAGTGAAAGCGTAAATGATGCCATAAGTATCACCAAACTCATCGTTAAAAAATGGTCCGATAGTTCCTTGCGGGAGGGTGCTAACAATATCCCCAATTTTTTTACGGACCTGATACCAGCTATTTTGTACCTCAGAGGCTGGGGTGGTTCCATGTAAATTAACAAAAATAGTTGATGATCCTGGTGTAGTAAAGCTACGTACATAACCTATGTGAGGAGTTTCCTGCAACTTTTTTTCTATACGTTCGGTGACCTGATTCATGGTCTCTTCAATTGTTGCCCCAGGCCATTTGGTTTGGATAAGCATGGTTTTAATTGAAAAAACGGGATCTTCGTTTCTACCAAGGCGTGTGTAAGATAAGCTACCTACTATTATTAACATACCCATCAAGTACCATACAAACTCCTTATGGTTAATTGCCCATAGAGAGAGATTAAAGCGCTCTTTCATTATTTAACCTCTATTTGTCTTGTAATTTAACCTGTTGTCCAGGATGTAGGGAATGAACTCCTGCAGTAACAACGAGCTCACCATTTTGTAGGCCTTCAGAAACAACAATTGAATCTTGGTTATAGCCAATTATTTTAATATTCCTTAAACTTACGGTATTATCCTCGGGGTTAACAACCCATACTGCTGGGCTTGAATTAGACTTATTTAAGGACATAACCGGTAGCTCAATAGAACTTGCTTTATTCAAAGTAACACAACCAGTAACTGTTGAACCAAGTTTTAATGCTTCTGGGGGATTAGTTAGACCAACTTTTACAGCAAAAGTGCGGGTAACTGAATCTGCTTGTGGTGATACCTCCCGGACATAGCCAATAGTTTTGATAGAAGGGTCATGGCTTAATGATACTTCGACGGGTAGCTTACTTTCTGGTTTGTTCTGAAATAATTGTTCTGGTACATTAAATACAGCGTCTCTTCCTTCATCTGTAGCCACGCGCATAATAACCTGACCAGTTTTTATTACTTCGCCGGCCTCTGCGTTAATAGATGTGATTATTCCTGAAATATCTACTTGCAAATTAGTATATTCAAGGCGATTTTGGGCTTGATTTAAGCTAGCGGTTGCTCCTTCAACTTTTGCTTGTGCAGATTGAAGCTGCGTAGTGGCATCCTCGTATTTTGCATTGGCAATAACGCCTTTGCTCAGTAGAATTTTTTGCCTAGCTTCATTACTAATTGCTTGTGCTAATGCTGCTTGAGCTGCACTAAGGTTTGATTTAGCCGAAGTAAAATTATCCTCGGCATCTTGTGTATCTATACGGGCGATGGTTTGTCCAGAGGTAACCGTATCTCCCACAGAAACTAGACGTTCTATCAATTTTCCGTCAGTACGAAAAGCTAGGTCTATTTCATTTTTTGCTAAAATTTCGCCAGTTAAAGATAAGGATTTTCCTGCAATTTTATGTTCAACCTTAACGGTTCGTACAGGACGGATAACTTTTTCATCATTTAATATAGGGCGATTATTTATAGAGTTGGTTACGGCTATTATAATTACAACAATAATCGCGGTAATAATAGTATATTTATTAATTAAGCGTGAGCCGTATTGTTTGAGTATCGTCATTATGAACAAATTTCTGATTGGTTATAAAAACTAATAATTGTACTAAACATATCATTCAGAAGTTGAAGTTTACCTTATTTTTTAGCTATATAGGTTACTTTAGTTGTCAAATGGAGATCTGGCTGTAGCAGAATTATTACATTTTATATTAGATGCTTAATTGCGCCTAAGGTTTTCTTAATCATTAATTATGTATTTAATATGTTTATTTGTTATTGACCTTCTACGCGACTATCGTTATTATCTTACAGTCAATATTATTAAATTAACTTTGTTTAGGTGTTTTTTATGAAAAAACTGGGTATCTTTGTTTGTGTTGCTTCAATTTTAGTTGGTTGTGGTGGTAATCCACATCCTAAAATGGTTAGTTTCACACCTGCTAGTGTAGTGGTGGATTATTCAAAAAACGATCTTCATGAAGCTACTGGTTTAGCTCAGCAGTTCTGTTCTTCAATTGAGAAAGATGCTCAATATGTAAGTACTAAAGAGTCAGGGTGGACTTCATCAGAGAAACTAGCTTTCTTTAATTGTATAGAAAGAGGAAAAACAGTTGCTGGATGGGCTGCACAACATGGTGCAAATAATAATGCTCACACTCCAATCATTAACAACTTCAAGTAATTTTTAGCTTACTTTTTAAAAAATCAAAAACAAACACGAGAGTTTTAAACTCTCGTGTTTGTTTTTTTAGAGTAGTCTGATTTTTGATCAAAATCTCACTTATGAACTTGATGGGCACGGTCCTTGGTTCTATAGATCTATGACAAAAACTAATCATCCTGAATTTATTGGTGCTTGTGCCTGCCTTTGGCCCAGGATCTAAGGCAACGGAAGGAGATGCTGAATCCAGTTCAGCATGACTGTGCATGACGCGGTATTCTTAGTCATCCCGGACTTGATTCGGCATCTTCTTCTGCTTCCCGAGATGAATCAAGTTCAGCATGACGGTGCTTTATTACCCCATCGATTAGGCGCAAACTGCAAACTAGTTTATGTCTGGTGGCTACAATCCGCTTTACAAGCGCTATAATAAGCCTAATATTTGCTTAGCTTGCTTGCGCTAGTTAGTGCAGTTTCTAGTATCATGCTTGCGGCGGCTAAATCATCAATTGAATTTCGATTTTTTCTTTTTAAGCCAAAGTCTTTTAGTAGATTATTAGCTGCTTTGGAAGTTAGGCGTTCATCTTGGAAAAATATCGGAAGCTCAGTTCTTTTCGTAAGCTTATTCGCAAAATTTTCTACTATTAAAGTTTGTTCGCTCTTGGTTCCGTTCATGTTGATTGGTAAGCCTAATACAATAGCACATATATTGTTTTCTTTTAAAATACATAAGATATCTGTAATCTTTTTTTTGTCAGACTCATGTTCAATTATTTTAAGAGGCATAGGTAAGTGGTGATTTGGAGTAGAAATGGCTAGACCAAGCTTTTTTAAACCGTAATCAATAGAAAGAATAGGTTTTCCTATTTGGAAAAATTGACAAAATTCTTGCAGGGAGTTTGTGATCATGATAATTAGTATTGTAGCTTTCTCAAGCTGTATTCTGGTGCATCAATTTTGCAAAGTTCAGATGTGCTCACGTATTAAGTATGCGTTGCGCATCCTCACTCTAAAATTAACGTACCAGAATAAAGTTGATTTTGCTATAGTTAATTTTTTCAAGCGTATTTCATAGTTTATGTTTAAATATATTCAGAAACACTTAGACATTAATCTAATAAAAGCTTCGCTAATTTTTGCGTTGTTATATTGTGTGTTATTCAACTTTGCTGTTTTTATCTACAAATTTCAGTACGTGCAGTCAGATATATTGATTGCAATCATGGAGCTTACAAAGGACTTTGTTTATAACATAGTTGTACTATTTATTATATTTTTTGGTCTTACTGTTTATCGCTTGTTATTTATTATTGCTTCGGTATTTTTATTCGTAACAGGTGCGCTTGCTAGTTATTATTTATTTTTTTTCTCGATTAGCCCTACGCTTTCTATAATGCCATCAATATTTGGCACAGATTCAACAGAAGTATATGAGTTAGTTAGTGCGCGGCTTATTGTTTGGTTGGTTTTTAGTGTTGCAATTTGTATCTATAGCGTTAACTATTTTAAAATTCAAACAACTAAATTATTCTTTACTAGGATTTTATCTGCTGTTTGTTTATTAATCGTATTAAACAATATTATTGCTCCTAAATTTAGTTTTGTGCGCAGCTATTTTCCAATACAGTATTTGCATAATAGTTACTTATATTTCTTTGGCCAGGCAGAAGAGGAGTATATTAAGACAGACATTAGCGATAAATATTCATTTATTGACTCTTCTGACGACGACGTTGTTGGGGTCTTGGTTATAGGGGAAGCTGCGAGGTACGGAAATTTTGGTATAAACGGCTATGAGAGGGAAACAACGCCAAACTTATTGGCGGTTGAAAATCTGGTGTCATATAAAGCAAGATCATGTGCTAGTACAACATACCTAGCTGTTCCATGCATGTTATCGCGTTTTGGCGAGAAGGATATGGCAATGATCGATTCAGAATCGAGTGTATTATCTGTATTGACCAAATTAGGTTTTGAAACCACTTGGTTTGGTACTCAGTCAATTACAAAATACTATAGGAATAAGCCAGGTGGATCATTCTATGATGAAGTTAAATTTCATATGATTCCTGGAGGTTCTGTTCTAATGGCACCAAATAGTCAAGATGGTAAACTGCTTCCGTATTTAGAGCAAAATATCATTTCTACCAAAAAAAAATTTTTAGTGCTTCATACGACTGGTAGTCACTGGAATTACGCTGCACGATATCCAGAAGAATTTGCTAAATTCAAGCCAACTATTACTGATACTATAAAGCGCGATGCAGCAAGCTGTGACAAACAGGAGCGTTTAAATAGCTACGATAATTCAATACTATATACCGATTTTTTTTTATCTAGCGTAATAAATATTCTAAAAAATAAAAAAGCTTTTATGATCTATGCTTCAGATCACGGCGAGTCCCTTGGTGAAAATGGAAGACTAACGCATGGTGCCGATGAATATGTAGAGGAACAACGTATAGTGCCATTTATGGTATGGTTTTCTGACAGCTATAAATCATCCTATCCAGAGAAGTGGAAAGCAGTTAAATCTGTAGAAAAAAAAGAAATATCGCATGATTACATCTTTCATACTATACTCGATTGTCTTAATATAGAATCAGAAGCTGTGGATAAATCTCTGAGCTTATGCCGAAGTGGATAATAATATGAAACTCTACGTTATTGCCGGTGAAATTTCTGGAGACTTTATTGGTGGATTGCTAATCAAAGCTATCAAAGAATTGGTAAAAGATCAAACTAATGTAACTTTCCATGGAATTGGTGGAAAAAACATGATGGGGGGTGGAGTGAAATCTCTGTTTGAGATGAGTTATATAAGCATGATGGGTTTTTTTGAGGTTCTACCTCATATTTTTCATCTGAAAAAGCTGATTGATCAGACAGTAAAAGACGTTATAGCACAGAATCCAGATGTTCTAGTTACTATTGATTCTCCTGGTTTTACTTACAGAGTGGCTAGTAAAATCAGAGAGATTGCACCGCATATAAAACTTGTTCATATTGTTGCTCCGTCTGTTTGGGCATATAAACCAGGTCGAGCCAAAAAATATGCTAAGGTCTATGATCATTTACTAACTTTACTCCCGTTTGAACCAGCTTATTTTAGGGCCTGTGGATTGCAGGCTACTTGTATTGGACACCCGATTTTAGAAGAAGCATTTTATATGGGCTCAAAAGGGTTAAAACAAGAGATGAATATAAATGAAAATGTTAAAGTAATATCTGTTACTCCTGGTAGCCGACTTGGAGAAATATCTCGTCATATGCCAATAATTAGGCAGGTTTTTGATGAGCTTTCATCGACGCATGCTATTAAGGTAATTTTTGTCCAATCAGATGAATCAAATGTACAAAATATTCTTAAATACCTTGGCGGGGCTAAATTTGAATTTGGTTTTTCTACAGATCGTCTCAAGACTTTTGCCATAAGCGATTGCGCTTTGGCCAAGTCTGGTACTAATACAATTGAGATTGCAGCATCAGGTACTCCGATGATTGTGGGGTATAAATTGAATCCTCTTACATTTTTCTTTTTGAAGTTAATGGTAAAAATCAAATACGCATCTTTGATAAATATCATATCAAATAGAGAAATAATTCCTGAGTACATACAATCAGATTTTAACGCAGAGAATGTTACACAAGCAATAAGCGATCTTCTTAGTGATTATAAGGGAGCTAAGAGTCAGGTTGCTGAATCTCAGAAAGTGCTTGAGTCTATTGGCTTTAATTCAGATCAGAAACCTTCAAACATTGCCGCCAAAATAGTAGTTGATATGATTAGATGAACATCAACTACTTTCGTCGTAAACTCGAAGAAGAGTATCATCACTTAAGCCTTTGGTTTTTTGTTAGCTTTATCTTTGGTATTATATATTTCTTTCAAAATGTTTTTGTTTTCTCTTCCTATTATTCGTTAGTCATTTCTATCCCATTAGTATTGTTGGCTCTTTATTTTAAAAATAAAGATATAGTAATATTTTTTATCATCACTTGTTGCGCCTCTTTCTTCATCGGATTTTTTGTTAGTAATTTACGTACTTCTTTAGTTGAAACAAAACCAATTCAGAAGATTGTTGTGACAGATGTTACTGGTGAAGTTATTGCTATCAAGCCGTCTCTTCGAGGTATGCAAATTACCCTTATTGATGCAAAAATAGATAATGAATCTTTAAGTAAAGTTAGGATAAATATTGGTCAAAAACTAGCAACTGATTTGGATTATGGTGTCAAAGTAAAATTGAGAGCCAAATTATTTCCCCTTTCCTCAAGTGTCCTTCCAGGAACATTTGATTTTGGCTTTTATATGTATATGTCAGGTATAGAAGCGTCTGGGTATGCTTTAACTTCGCCTGAAGTAATATCACAGAAAAATAGCAGTTTTAATGATTTTATTCAAAGGCTTAGAGCAAAAATATATAGTCGTTTAGTAGGGGTGATGGGAAGCAGAGAAGGTAATTTTGCTGCAGCAATTCTGATTGGAGAAACAAAAGCAATACCGATAGATGTTGCGAAGAATATGCGTGATAGCGGTATTGCCCATATCTTAAGTGTATCTGGATTGCATCTTTCTCTTGTTGCTATGCTATTTTTTATAAGTAGTAGAGCATTGTTAAATTGCTCTAATTTCTTTGCATACAACACTAATGTAAAAGTAATTGCTGCTATTATTTCTATAATAGGTAGTTTTGCTTATTTACATATAAGTGGGGCAAATATTGCTGCCTCGCGGGCATTTATTATGACGTCTATTTTTATTGTTTCAACTATTTGGGGCAGGTCGCCTTATCCCCTTCGTTCCGTAATGATTGCAGCCTTTTTAATTCTTTTGTTTTTGCCTGAATATGTGTTGCACCCAAGTTTTCAACTCTCCTTTGCTGCAGTATTATGTTTGATATCTGGCTATGAGTTTTACATGAAAAATAAATCTATCCTTGGTAACAGCAAAGGAATTGTCTCTTCAATCAAGTTATATATTTTTGCCAATATTTACTCTAGCCTTTTAGCTAGTATTATGACTGCGCCATATGTGATTTATCATTTTTATAAATTTGCGAATTACTCAATTTTGATGAATTTGATAGCTGTTCCAATGATGTCATTTTTTATGATGCCATTGGTATTAATTGCTTCAATTCTGATGCCAATTGGTCTTGATTCTCCGGTGTTAAAGTTACTTAGTTATTTTATTTCAATAGTAATTGATAGCGCAGATTTTGTCGTTAAACTTCCAGGGGCAGTTTGGGCTGTTGGTCATATTACGCCACTGAGTCTAGTGGTATTTACTATAGGATTTTTCTGGCTTAGTCTTTGGCAGACAAGGTGGCGCTTGGCTGGGTTTATTATAATTTTATGTTCATTGTTAATGATGATTTTTGCAGCAAAGCCAGATTTTATTTATGATCATAGCTTAAAAATAATAGCTACTAAAAATGAAGATGGCCAATTTCAGATATTTTCAGAAGAAAAAATACCAGCTTTTACAGCAGATTATTGGGTTAGTTGGTTTGGTCAAAAAGAAGCTAAAATGTCAATAATGCCTATTACCAGAACAGATCGTTTATTTAAACTAGCTAACGGAAAAACGGTATCTTTAAATTATTGGCGCTGTCTTGATTCAGATGTATCAATTATAACCTCAAAAAAGATCCAGTGCGACTCTTCTTTGAACCAAGTAATTAGTAATAGTGAAATCATAGAGTATAAGCAAGTTATGTTATATTGTTCTAGTGATAAGACTTGTCAGGTAAAATTTGGTAAAAAGAAAGGTTGGTAGTAAAGAAGTATTTAGTCCCTCCGTCAAAACTCTCCCCGCCTGAATTAACAAGGGGTTTCATGTCATAAACAGCTTACAAAATCCATAAGAAAATGGTATAATTACCGCATAAAGCTTACGGATTTTAAAATTATGCCTATAGAAAATATTACTTTTCTCCAAAAACAAGAAAGGTTATTTGAAGAGAAATTATCTACAAAACTAAATCCTAAAAACAAGTTATATAAACTAAGGGATTTAGTAAATTGGTCTGAACTTGAAGCCAGAGCATTGCCTAACATTGAAATCAAGCAATTTGGTAGAAATAAGAAAGATCATAGAGTAATGCTAGCACTATCAATGCTTCAAGCTATGTACAACGGTTCTGATTCGTTTACGGAGGAAGAGCTAAAGGAAAATATTTATTGGCAATATTTTTGTGGTTATGAATATTTGCAGCAAGATCTTGATGTGTCTGAAG
>NZ_JARJFB010000045.1:0-11591 GCF_034554655.1 Candidatus Megaera venefica | reverse complement strand
AAATGTGTTGCGAAACTATGCCTGAAAGCATGGGAGCTTAAATATTCGGGTAAACCAAGAAGTCGCCTTAGGTGAATTAATTCTTTATTAAACACCGCTCTTTGTAGTGGACGACCTAATTTTCCTCGAAATATTGGTTCGTTACTTTCAATAACAAAAGGCATAGTACTAAGGTATTTTTCTACAAGCAGCCTTGATTCTTGAATCCAAGGTATTAGACGCTCTTTGCTACCCTTACCTAATATTTTAATAAATTCATGATTATCAATATGCCTGCGGGTTATTGAAAGTGCTTCTGATATCCTAAGGCCACTTGCATAAATAAGTGTGAGTAGAGCTTTGTTGCGAAGATGAATCCATTCTTCTTCACCAAGCATTTCTATATTTTCAATAGCAGTATTGGTTTCAAGCTTGGTTAGAGCTTTTGGAAGAGTTTTTGGTTTTTTGGGGCTGCGTACTGTATATATGGCATGGCAGTTAATATCGTGTTTTTTTTCAAGGAACCTATAAAAACTTTTGATAGAAGATAGGGCTCTGGCGCTTGAAGCTGGGCTGTAACCATCCAGGTGTCTGGCGGATAACCAACTTCTAATCAGTCTGATATCAACAGATTTGATCATATTTAAGGTAGTATTGCCTGAATTATAATGTCCTGTAAATGTTAGGAAGTGATTTAAGTCGTTGTGATATGAATCTGTTGTGTGTTTTGAATATGCTCTTTGCTTAGATAAGTATTCAAGCCATTCAATAGTTATTTTTTGTAAAATATCGTCTATGATAATCACTTTACTTGCCTATACAAAAATTACTAAATATTTCACCAAGAATTTCGTCTACAGTAATTTTGCCAGTAATATTACTGATTGCTCTCATTGTCATACGCAAATCCTCTGCTGCTAGAACTAAATCGTTATTTAAGGAGAAGGTTGACATATACTCAAGTGCTTTTTGTAGCTCGGATCGATGGCGAGCTCTAGTGATTTGAGGTGACTGGGATGGACTAGCAATTTTGTGAGCTATAGATATTATTTCTGTAATTATTTCATCAAGACCTTGTTGATTTTTGATCGAAACATTGATTGCCTCTTTAATTTGAAACTTTGGGGCAACACCAGAAACTAGATCAATTTTATTGAAAACTATAATCGTGTTAGCGTCTATTATATCTCTGAAATAGTCTTTGTTTTCATTTGTTTTTGAAGCATCATATAGAATTACCTTAATATCTGAGTTTTTAGCTGCATTCCATGCTCGGCTTATTCCTTCTTGTTCAATTATATCTTCTGTGTGGTCGTGAATACCAGCTGTATCCTGCAATATGATTGGATAACCACCAATGTCAAGATGCCCTTCTACCACGTCTCTTGTAGTGCCGGCAATATTTGAAACTATAGCTATTTCGCGCTGCATCAAATAATTTATTAGACTAGATTTGCCAACGTTAGGACGGCCAATTATCGCTAGTTTTATGCCGCTACGTAGTCTTTCGCCACGGTGATTATCGTCCAGATGTATCTTAATTTCATTGGTTATTCTATCTACTAATTGACGCACTCCAGTTATTGTTTCTTCTGGAATATCTTCATCAGGAAAATCGATATATGCTTCAATCAAGCTTATTATTTTTAATAATTCCCTACGCCAGTGTTCGTATATTTTTTCCAGTCCGCCGCCAAGTTGTTCAATGGCTTGCTTATGTTGCAGCTCTGTTTCTGCTTCAATAAGGTCAGCCAGCCCTTCTGCTGCGGTTAGGTCCATTTTTCCGTTTAAAAAAGCTCTTTTAGCAAATTCTCCAGGTTCTGCTATGCGCATATCTTCAAGCGAGGCTAGGACTTCGTGCATCATTTTGATTACCGCGATACTGCCATGAGTATAAATTTCAGCTGAATCTTCACCAGTAAAGCTAGATCTTCCTTTAAAAAAGACTACTAGAACATCATCAATTTGTTGATTGTTCTTTGGATTGTAAATCTTCCTAAAATACAACTTACGAGGCTCAAATTCGGTATCAGTCTGGCAAACAAGCTGCTTGATGGAATTAAGAGCAGTTGGACCAGAAATCCTAAACACGGAGACCCCAGCTTTACCTTGTGCGGATGCTTGTGCAAAAATAGTATTCATTTCATTATACCTCGCATAACTCATTCTGAGTGGTAATTTTGTTGTCAAAATTTGTCTCTTCTCCTCACGTACCAAACGTACGCTGCGGTATTCACCTGCATTTTTCCTAAAAATCCTTTACTTATTTATGAATTATGCGATAGGTTTATTAATCCAAACCTATTGAAAGGAAGTTACATTTCCACTATTATACTTCTAGTTTGTAATTAATACAAAGCCATTATCAGGATATCTATATGGTTAAAAGCCCAAATCACAACAAGTCTTTAGCTCTTAGCAAGCTGCAGTGCAGAATCAATGACTTTAGTAATGAAATACTCGAAATAGTTAATGCTGAAAGTAAAGGTGGTTTGTATACCAAATTTGTACGCAAATTCCTTACCTATATTCCCGTTGATTATCGTTCAAAAGATAAGATAGAATTATTTGGTGATTTTACGCACGAAGCTTTTGACTTTTTTCTGCATCGTCCACCGCTTAAGCGCAAAATAGAGATTCTGACGAATGAGTTTAAAGCTAACCCGGCCATAACTATTCTCATTGCTGCTGAGAACCGGCCGTTTATTATCGATTCGCTAAATAGTCTGCTTGCAAAGCTGGGTTTACAAACGATTTTTACTTTTCATCCAGTAATTAATAGTATTCGTGATAAAAAGGGAAATTTAACTGATATTGCTGATAAGGGGGAGAAGGGTATTAATGAGTATCTTGTATATATCAAGATACTTGGAACGTTTGATAAAAAAACATTGTCAAAAATAAAATCTGAAATAAATAACGTAATTGATCTAGTAGACTACACTTACGATTCATGGCAAACGCTGCTTAATAAGAGCATTGCCATTACTACAGATATTGTCCATCACAAAGATACTTATGAACAAGCCAATTTACCGGCCGAAGAAACATTAGATTTTTTGAATTGGCTACATAAGAATAATATTACGTTTCTT
The DNA here is from genome assembly GCF_034554655.1 of Candidatus Megaera venefica. Classification (NCBI taxonomy): domain Bacteria; kingdom Pseudomonadati; phylum Pseudomonadota; class Alphaproteobacteria; order Rickettsiales; family Rickettsiaceae; genus Candidatus Megaera; species Candidatus Megaera venefica. Next base: position 8,517 of record NZ_JARJFB010000045.1, on the reverse strand, counting down.
GGATCTGTGGATTTTGATTTAAAAACTAAGACTTTAGTTCGCCAAGAAGGCGTTAAGGAAATATGGCAAGACAATATCGAGGAAATTTCGACAATTATTGAGTTTTCAAGTAGTGACTATTACAAAAACAAGTTGGTTATGCTTGGTAAAATAAACAAATTATCACCAGTGCATAGAAACGCTTTGGTTGATTATATTCTTATAAAACGAATAGACGAAGATGGCGTATACAGAACAGGTACGATTATTTTTGGTTTGTACGGAACGGCGATTTATTTCCAGTCGATCAAGAATATACCAATTTTGCGTGGGAAAATGAGTTATGTCCTTGACGAATCTGATTTTCCTGTGAACGGCTATAACGCTAAGAAAATAAAGAATATTATTGAATCACTGCCAAGAGACACTCTTATTCAGATTGACGAAGAAGATTTATATTGTATGTGTATTCACATGCTCTCGAGTATGCGCAGTCATAAGTTAAAATTATTTGTACAACAGGATTGGTCTGGTTCGTTTATTAACGTGATTGTGTTTTTACCCAGAGAACGACTTACACCTGAAGTATATAACGAGATTTGTCATTACTTAGCTCAAAAATTTGATAGTGAGATAATTTCAGACAATATTACGGTAGTCGCTCAAGATTTTTCTCATCTTTTTGCTACGCTGCCTATCCATGATAGGTCAAGGCTTGATTTTTCACATGATGAAATGGAAGCTGATCTGATAAAAATAACTACTAACTGGTCAGAAGGCTTATTGCATAAACTTTGTGAAGAATTGGGTGAATATGAAGGTGGCTTAAGACATAAAGAAATCGAACCTTCTTTTCCAGCTGAATATAGACACAAGTTTGATGCTGATACATCAATTGATGACGTTCATCATCTAGAACAAGCAACGAAGCAAGGCAAATTGATATCAAACTTAGTTCCAAGCGATAATAATGAATTTTTCTTAAAATTTTATAGTCCAGAAATAAGGTTGACGTTATCTGACACATTACCCGCTATCGAAAATCTTGGATTTATAGCAATCGATGAACAAAGTTTTGCTATTACGGAATCGTTGGATTTTAAAAAAAGTTGGCTTTATGAATTCAGGCTGCAGAGCCCTGTTAAAATTGATGTTCCTGCTGACATATTAAAGCATAATATCGAGGAAGCTTTAAGTAAGATGAGTACTGGTGAATTAGCCAGTGATATTTTAGGGAAGCTTATAGCTCTTTCTGGATTTAACTGGGCCAAAGTAAAATTACTTAAAGCGATCACTCGTTATTTGCATCAAACAGGTTTCTTATATGGCAAAGGATATGTTCAGCAGACGCTAGTAAAGCATTACAAATACACCAATATGCTAATGGATTTATTTGAAGCAATGTTTGACCCTAAGGAACATTCTAAAGATAAGGTTGATGCGCTTTCTTTACAACTGAGTAGCTATCTAGACACGGTAGAAAGTAGCACTGAGGATAAAGTGTTAAGCAATATGCACTTAATAATAGAAGCCATTGTAAGAACGAATTTTTATCAGAAAGATAAAGATGGTAATATCAAGAATTATTTATCATTTAAGTTTGATTCTAGTAAGGTTCCAGATTTACCTTTACCTGTTCCGTATGCTGAGATTTTTGTTTACTCAAATGAATTTGAAGGTATTCACCTTCGTGGTGGAAAAGTAGCTAGAGGTGGGCTTCGTTGGTCCGATCGTGGCGAAGATTATCGTACAGAGGTACTTGGTCTTTTAAAGGCCCAGATGACTAAGAATGCTGTTATTGTTCCGGTTGGTTCAAAAGGAACTTTTTATCTTAATTTCTCTCAAGGCGATATGGGTCGCGATTCTTATATGCAAAAGGCGGTGGCGTGTTATCAAGATTTCTTACGGGGCTTATTAGACTTAACTGATAATCTTGTGGATGGTAAGGTAGTGCAACCAACAGATACGATTATTTATGATGACGAAAATCCTTATTTAGTAGTAGCTGCAGATAAGGGGACGGCAACTTTTTCAGATTATGCCAATGCTGTATCTCAAGAATATAATTTTTGGCTAAGAGATGCGTTTGCTTCGGGTGGGTCACGTGGTTATGATCATAAAAAAATGGGTATTACTGCTAAAGGAGCATGGATATCAGTTGTTTTGCATTTTCATGATAAAGGCATAAATGTACAAAAAGAACCATTCACTGTGGCAGGAATAGGCGACATGTCAGGAGACGTATTTGGTAATGGTATGCTCTTGTCAAAATATATTAAGCTAGTTGCTGCCTTTAATCATGAACATATTTTTATTGATCCAGATCCTGATTGCGAGAGTAGTTATCAAGAGCGACAAAGGTTATTTGACCTACCAAGAAGTAAGTGGACTGATTATAGTAGTTCTCTCATTTCAAAAGGAGGGGGGGTTTTTGAAAGATCGGCTAAATTAATAAATCTTTCAAAAGAAACACAAGAACTATTGAATATTTACAAAGATCACGTTGTACCAGATGAATTAATTAGAGCTATTATAAAAGCTAAAATTGATCTCATATGGAATGGTGGTATAGGTACCTATATCAAATCTTCCTCAGAAAACAATATTGATATCGGCGATAAGACAAATGATAATTTGCGAGTCAATGGGAATGAGGTAAGGGCGAAAGTGATAGCTGAAGGTGGAAATGTTGGAGTGTCTCAGCTTGGAAGAATTGAATATGCATTAAATGGTGGTACCCTTAATACAGACTTCATTGATAATTCTGCTGGTGTTGATTGTTCTGACCACGAAGTAAACATAAAAATTGCTCTTAATTTAGCCGTTGCAAAAGGTAAGATTACTATAAAAGAGCGTAATGAATTACTAGTCAAGATGACAAAGCAGGTTGAAGAGTTGGTACTTATTGATAATTATGATCAGAATCTTGCTATAACAATTGCTACATTGTCACCTGCGCTTAATATAGAATCATTTAGCCAGTTAATGAAAGAACTTGAGAATGAAGGTTTGCTAGATAGAGAAGTAGAGTTTTTGCCGAATAAGGCGGAATTATCAAGAAGATCTATTGCCAATGAAAGGATGACAAGGCCGGAACTAGCAGTATTGCTTTCTTATAGCAAAATGTCATTAGATAGAGATTTAAACTCATTCCAACTTACTAAAGATAAGCACTTCAAAAATCATCTGCTTAAATATTTTCCAAAAATAATGCAAGAAAAATTTAAAGATGAGATAGAAAACCATCCGCTAAAACAGGAGATAATCCGAACAGTTATTGCCAATACAATGATTAATCAACTCGGTGGATCTGTAATTAGTGCTATAAAGCGCGAAACTGGTGGACATCTTTGTGATATAGCAAGAGCACATGAAGTTGTGACTGAAATATTTGACCTGCAAGATCTTTGGAAGGAAGTAGGTCAGCTGGGTAATAATATTCCTACAATTATTAAAGTTGAGATGTTTTCTGATTTGGGAAAAATAATGCGTCGAGGAATTAGTTGGTTTGTAAGAAATATTAAACCTCCAATACACATTACTGATTCAATTGAAGAATATAGGCAGCAGACGGAAGAGCTTAGTGGTATTATTAGTAAGCTTTTAGTAGGAGGAGCTAAGACGAGGTTTTTTAATAAAATAGCACATTATACTAGTGCGTCGGTTGATAAGAAACTTGCTAAGTCTATTGCTACTTTAGAGGTGTTGGTATCGGCATTTGATATAATATATATTGCTAAGCATACAGGTGCTAAGAATGGAGATATAGCAAACTTATATTTTGAATGTGGCGATGTTCTTAGTATTGATTGGCTCAGAGATTCCAGTGAAGCGCAAATTAATGAGTCATATTGGAACAGATTATCTATTCAATCTTTAAAAGATGATTTTTATGACAAACAAAGAAGGTTAGTAACGGAGATTGTTGCTAGCAATCAAAAATTTGTTAGTTTGAAAGCTTGGTTAAAAGGTAATATAACTCATGCTAGTATATTTACAGATTTTATTGAAGAAATGAAGATGCAAGAATCAATTAATCTTAATATGATAATACTAGCAAATAAAAAGCTAGAAATCTTCTTAAGGAAATTAAAGGCAAGTCAATGAGCTCAAAATTAAAGGAAGCTAGAGAAAGCGCTGGGTATACTATAGAGCAAGTAGCTGATATTCTTAAGATAAGAAAACAGTATGTAGTAGATCTTGAGGAAGAAAATTTTAGTAGTATACCTGGTAAAATATACGTTGATGGTTACACGAAAATATACCATGAGTTTCTCGGTTTAGAGCTCAATGATGATCATGATCATTCTGTAGTTAGACCGCGTGAATCAGGAAAAGCAGGTGTCATCAAGCAAAAATTAATTTTGTTTATCTCGTTGTTAACGTTAGTTGTAATAGTAGGAATCTATTCATTTTTGAAGAAAAATCGAGTAGAATACGGTAGTAATGACTTAATAGATAATAATATTATTTATGAAAATAGAAGTAACAAAGAAAGATCTATTTGATTTGATTCATCAAACGGGTAGAAAAATTGATGAATTACTAACTAAGCTTTCTAAGCAAGAGCAAGTTATTGCTGATTTGGAAGCCCAGAATAACGAGTTAAAGCGTAACAACCAAACAACTCTTAGTCAGATTAAAGAATATATTCAAGAATTAGAACAGATTAGAAACCACTATGTCGATAGTAACAATAGTCCTGAGCGGTAAGGATTTTAAACTTGCTTGTTCTGAAGAAAGTAAAGATAGACTGGTTATGTTATCCCAAAAACTTGATACAGAAATTAAAGAAATGGCCGCTGCTAACCAATATGCGTCACTTGAGCTATTGTTGGTTATGATGGCATTAAAGCATATTGATCAGAGACAGTCGCAAATGCAAGTTTCTGGAGGAGAAATATTAGAAAGTGCAAATTTGGACTTTCAAAAGCAACTTTCATCTATCTTTTCAGAATTAAAAATTGTAGCTGAAAAACTTGAAAAACACTAAGACAACCTGCTGCTATGTATGGGTAGTAGGTTAAGGCTAACCTTATTGCTTAGTTTTCCTTTGTATGGTTATTCCATCAAACCTCCCTACCTTTTCGATTGGCAGCTCTTGCTGCAACAAGATTCTGAGCTACTTTAGACCCAGAAGTTTTCTGGGTTTCCCGAAGATTGCTAACTATATCTACTGAATGCGCCAAAATATTTTCTCTATTAGTTATTTTTTGTAAGTTTTCAGGTTTGATTTGGTTCATACAAGATTTTCCTATTGCTTTTAATCCTAAAGCATTACAAACCTTGCCAAGACTAAACATTAACTTTTCACCCATACCTAGTTTAAGTGGTAAAGGTTCTTTATTATTAATGGTTTGCAATGTATTACCCACAGCTTGCTCAAACTTAGAAGGAGCTCCGACACTTGGTTTTGTAAAATCTTTGACAGTGTCAGCACTAATATGACCATCTTTTTGTAATTTGTTTAATGCATCTGTATAGAATTTTTTGATTTCTGGTTCCGTAACTACCTGACCATTAACATGAGATGCTACAAACTTATCAATCATAGGGACTAAATTTTTCTTCACATATTGTTCACTAAGTGGTTTAGCCTGTTCATCAATTACTAGATTTGTAGCAATTGGCTCAGGTGATTTTGGTTTGAGCACAGGTGTAGGTGGTAGCGGCTTTGCTAATTGTGGCTCAAGTGGTTTTTGCTGATTAATTTCAACTTTTATATTAGACGTTTTATTTGGTGTTGGGGGTAAGGAATTTGCCTCAAAGTATAGCGAACCACTAGCTTGAGATTGATAGGAATGTTTGTTTACACCAAGTAAATCTGAGAATTTTTGTGCTACTTTATCATTACCAAAACTGATGCTCAGCTCTGGCTTAGCGTCAAGATCCATAGGATCAGAAATATAGGTGCCAGCCGATCCCTTACCTTGTGAAGATTTGATATAAACTACATCTGATGCTCCATTATGCGATCTATCAAATACATTACTTAAATCAACCCCTTCTTTTTTTGCTTCCTTAATAAAATTATCAACAAATTGATCTCTTGCGGTTTGGCTGCTAAATTTTACAGCTACCCTAGGGCCATGGGTTTCAACATCTCCTGCTGAATAAATAATTGCTTCCTTAGGCGCTAGTATTTTTGGAACCTGTGGTAGTTCAGGTGTTTTTATTTTTGGGGTTATTTCTTTGCCTGCATGCGCGGATCTAATATCAGTATTCATCAATGATAATTTTTGTTGTAAAGCTGGATCTGCATACTGCGGTATAACAATATTAAAATTATGGGAATCTTTATTTACTAAATTATGTATTTGTTCCTGTGGGTTATCTGTGTGTGTCACTTGATATCCCCGACCTGTGCTCCTAAATTGTTTAAACTCAGTACCATTGGCAATAGCCTCAAGAGCAAGTTTGGTATTGATGGCAAAGCTACTATGTGCTTCATTAGTAGTATTAGCCGCTAGCTGATCTAATTCTTTGCCGTGTTTATCTAGTAGGAGTTTGGCTTGTTGTTGACTAATTTTTTGATAAGTAGGTACTGGTTTAGCTATTTCTAGCGCTGGCATTTTAATAGTTGAAAATGCTTTAGTCATCAAAGACATTGTAGTTTGTAGACCATGATCTGCATATTGAGGTATAATCATGTTAAAGCTATCTAAATCTTTATTTGCCAAGTTATGTAGCTGTCTATGTGGGTCGTCTGTGTGTGTAACGTGGTATCCGCGTGCGTCGCTCCTAAATTGTTCAAACTCAGTGCCATTAGCAATAGACTCAAGCGCACGCTTTGCATTTATAGCGAAAGTTCTATGAGCTTCATTAGTTGTGTTACCTGCTAGTTGATCCAATGCTTTACCGTATTTTTGCATCCAATTTACAGCCTGTTCCTTACTAATACCAGTTTGTAATTTTGGTACTGGTGTGGGATCTATTTCTGGAGGCAATACTGGCTTTAGTACCGGTTTTTGTGTTGGTACTTTTGGAGGAGTTTGTGGACTAGGTATGGCAATAACTCCCGTGCTAATCTCATTTGCAAGCTTGCTTAGGTCAATTGATACTACTTGTCCCCTCTGGACTAGATCCTTGTAGTCTGGGCTCCCTACAAAACTATTAATAAATTGATTAGGGTTAGTAGTTTGTGGTGTACCTCTCCATTCCATTTGAACAAACTCATTTTTACCTTGTGCGATTGCTGTAAGCGCATTGATAATATTTTGAGTATAAGTGGAATCTTGTCGGCTGTTAGTACGATTTTTTTCCAGTTCTTTAGGTAACTTTTCTAAGCCATTACTATATTTTTTTAATAGCTCACTTGCAAGTTCCTTACTGATTACAGTTTTCGATGTTAACACTGGTGTCGGATCTACTTTTGGCGGCAATACTGGCTTTAGTAGCGGTTTTTGTGTTGGTACTTTAGGTATAGTAACGGATGGTGAATCAACCACTTTTTGATAATCAGCAAATTTAACTGAAACTCCTTTGTCTGTCACAATCTTGAGGTTATTCTCTACCTTTAGATGTACTCCTTGCTTACTCGCTACATCTGACCAATTGTTATAACCTTCAGGAGGTAGATATTTACCTGTTTCTTTGTCATAGCGCCCTTTTACTCCAGTAATTCCTTCCATGGAGCTTGTAGCGGCTGCAGCAACACCATCGTCAGTATATCTACTTCCTTCAAAATAGTCATTACCTGGCAGCGAAACGTGATCCCAAGCTACAACTTTATACAATTTACATTTACTAAAATCATCTCCAAGTTCTTGATAAGTTGTCGGAGCTGATAATTGAGTTTTACCTTTATTTCCTTCCTTTAGCTGAGGCCTGACCCGATATTTGATATTTCCATAATTTTTTTGTTGATTCGTGCATTCGGCAAAGGAATCATAGTGTATAGCGGCTATGTTACCTAAATTACCAGAATGTTTTTCTAGCATTGCTTGTATAGCAATATTCAAATGTTCGCCCATTTTGCCTTTAAATTTACCAGCAAATTCTCCAGCTCCAACTCCAGGCAGAGTAATTAATGCTGGTTTTCCTTCTAGCCCGGCTTTTTCATTAGCATGAACCAATAGGGGAAGTAGTCTTCTTTCCACAAGCGCATTGTACGCTTCCTGGTCAATTTTTCCATTCTTTGTAACTTCATCAAGGTCCGGCGTTTTGCCCACGAATCCTGGGCCGGACTTAAGTAGTGCACCAGGAGTGAACAATAATTCTCCATCTAATGGTTTTTGGTGAACAGCAAAACCGGGGGCGCTTGGATCCCATACCCCATTATCATAGATTTTAACTGGCACGGTGACATTTATATCTCCTAGTATGGCTAATTCAGAATTGTTCCAATCTTTCCCCCCTCCTTGAATAGCAGACTCTGCAAAAAACTTCGGTTGTTTAGTACTGAGCATTACTTCAATAAACTCAGATGTACTAAGGCTTTCGACCGATTTACCCGTAGCTTCAAGTTTTGCTCTTAGAAATTCTCCTGGTTGCTCTTGTCCAGCTATTAGATTTTCTTTGTACTTGTTTATATTCTCA